>JBCNOX010000105.1:0-12058 GCA_039593645.1 Pseudoduganella sp. | reverse complement strand
GTAGCCGTGGGCCTGGGCCACGCGGTTGGCGCCCTTCACCACGCTGGCGTAGTGCGGGTTGGTGATATCCAGCACCGACAGGCCGATTGCCTTTGTACGGCCGGTGATCATCGATTGCGCCATCGGGTTGGAACGGTAGCCCAGTTCCTCGATGACGCTGGTGAGGCGGGATTCGACCGCGGGCGAGAAGCGCTGCGCGCCGTTGACGAATTTCGAGACCGTGGCGGTGGATACGCCGGCGGCGGCGGCCACATCACGGATTGTCGCTACGTTCTTCTTCATCGCCCGATTCATTATTGGAAAAGTTGCCGAGTTTATCACGCTGCCACGGCCTTAATGGTAAAGTAGCTGCATGAACGACAACAGCATCCACCGCGCCATCGACGCCGTCTGGCGCATTGAAGAAGCGAAGATCATCGCGGTCCTGACACGCATGTTGCGCGACGTCGCGCTGGCGGAGGAAATGGCGCAGGACGCGCTGGTCAGCGCCCTGGAGACCTGGCCGGAGAACGGCACGCCCGACCGGCCGGCCGCCTGGCTGATGCAGGCGGCAAAAAACAAGGCCCTCGACTACCTGCGCCACCAGAAGCTGGTGCACGAAAAAGAGCCGGAGCTCACGTACGAAATCGAAGGCTTGCTGCAGGATGCCGCGCCGGACCTGGAGCGCGAGCTCGATGACAATATCGGCGACGACCTGCTGCGACTGATCTTCATTTCCTGCCACCCGGTGCTGACCATGGAGGCGCGGGTGGCGCTGACCCTGCGCCTGCTGGGCGGCCTGACGACCGATGAAATTGCGCGCGCCTTCCTGGCCTCGGAATCGACGATTGCGCAGCGCATTGTGCGGGCCAAGCGCACGCTGGGCGATGCCAAGGTGCCGTTCGAAGTGCCGCGCGGCGCCGAACTGGAAGAGCGGCTGGCCGCCGTGCTGCAGGTGATTTACCTGGTCTACAACGAGGGCTATTCCGCCAGCGCAGGCGCTGACCTGATGCGCCCTGCCCTGTGCAACGAGGCGCTGCGCCTCGGGCGTATTTTGGCCGAGCTGGTGCCGGGCGAACCGGAAGTGCATGGCCTGGTTGCGCTGATGGAGATCCAGTCTTCGCGTTCCCGTGCCCGTACCGATGCGCAGGGCAAGCCAGTGCTGCTGCTCGATCAGGACCGCACGCGCTGGGACCAGATGCTGATCCGGCGCGGGCTAGCGGCCTTGCAGCGAGCGCAGGCGCTGGACCGCGTGCCGGGACCATATGTGCTGCAAGCGGCCATCGCCTCCTGCCACGCCCGCGCACGCAAGCCTGAGGATACGGACTGGCAGCAGATTGCAGACTTGTACCTGGCGCTGGCAACGCGCGCGCCGTCGCCGGTGGTGGAATTGAATCGCGCAGTGGCGCTGGCCATGGCGTATGGGCCGGCTGTCGGCCTCGAGCTGGTCGATCAACTGGTCGATGAACCCGCGCTCAAGCAGTACCACCTGCTGCCAAGCGTGCGCGGCGATTTCCTGTTCAAGTTGAACCGCCTGCCGGAAGCGCGCTTCGAGTTCGAACGTGCAGCCGCGCTGACGCAGAACGAGCAGGAACGCCGGCTGCTGCTGACCCGAGCTGCTGCTTGCAGCTAAAGGAGAGAAGAGCAATTCACGAGCAAGCGGCGTCAAATGACAGAATCGATTATGAGCGGACTTGTTGCTGACAGTCTGAAACAGAAGCTATGTACATAAAGTCCCTACTCGCAGTTGCCATGCTCGCACTTGGTGGCCCGGCTTTCGCCGATTCCCCGCCAACCGAATTCGTCACACAGGTTCTTGAGCCGACAGGCGGCAAGATTCTCCGTCCAAAGTCATGGTTCTATTCTGAAGGCCACCGTGGCTCGTCGTATATGTGGACTCTTTCGAAAGAAGACATGGCAGGTAATCGCACGTACACGACTGGCGTTCGCATCCAGACGTTCGTTGGTGTAAAGGACGTTACCGGAAAGACCGCGAAGGAGTTCATCCTTGATTTTGTCGCGGCAAAGAATAAGAGCGCAAAGGTCCTTAACAGTTGCACCGAGCAGGACCAGGGCCTGTTCACTCGTATCTGTCTCGAAACCGAAGAAGGCCCGCACCACATTCTCTATTCACTCTTCTGGGGCAGCAGAGGCATGGACATCGCTGTCGTCTCGATTGCCGGCACGACGAAGGAGCAATGGAAAACTTTCGCTCCAACTTTTCAAAAAATGGGCACGTTCGAAATTATTGACATGCAGCGCTTCGAGAAATGAGCTGCGCGTGCGTAAAGCAAAATAGCAGAAACCCAGGTCGTATAAGGACTCGTGCCTTGATGCCAGACCAGCGTTATATCGCAATCGCACATGTTATATTGCGAATCTGCGATATATAACACCTTAAGCACGAAGTTCATGCTCGTTATCCAGTCCGTCCAGATACTGTGGACCAAAGCCACTCGTGGAGCCCCGCGATCCAACGAGCGAGTCGCTCTACCGCGGGCATTTCCGCTGGACGCTTCGATTCCTACGCGGCCTGGTTTCTTCGACCTCAAGAGAAAGCCAAGTCCAGGCCCAGCATATTGCAAAGTTCGTAGGTGACCAGACCCAGCCCAAGCAGCGAAAGCACAAACACTGCGGTCACCTGCCCGCTCGCGCGTAACACGGCGCGCTTCTCCTTCTCTCTGTCCCCCTCCTTCTTTCCTTGATCGTAATGCCACTTGATGGCGAAGTACATCCCCGTGCCGAGCACGAGGAACTTGAACGTAAACAAGATTAAAGGGATCCAATCCATCATTTTTGAGTATTTCCAGGCTATTACTTGACACTATTTGCGGTGAGAGGCACATACTACTTGAAAGCAATATCCATACATTGAGACAAAATGTCCTAGTTAAAAACCATGCAAGATGAAAATTCGCCAAACTGGTTGCCGCGCTTGGCCTCACATGGCGGGCCACGTTTTTTGCAGATTGCGGATGCCTTGCAGGCGGCGGTGGCGGGCGGATCGCTGAAACCGGGTGACCGCCTGCCTCCGCAGCGTCAGTTGGCTGCGCAGCTGGATGTCGACCTGACCACGATCACGCGTGCATACGACGAAGCGAGGCGCCGTAACTTATTGGAAGGTCGCGGTGCTCGAGGCACTTACGTCGCGGCGCCGAAAGTCGAATTGACCTCGATCCTCGACCTGAGCATGAATACCCCGCCTCCGCCGGATGGCGTGGATTTCGACGACATGCTGAAACACGGTTTGTCCCAAGTCTTGATGAGTGCGGACAATCAATTGCTGATGACTTACCACTTGGGCGGGGGAAGCGATTCCGAGCGCCGGGCCGGGGCCAAATGGCTCGAGCCGATGTTTGGACATCTGGATCCCCGGCAGCTTGTTGTCTGCCCGGGCGCGCAAGCGGCGATCGCCGCATTGATTCTTGCGCTGACGGAGCCTGGCGATGCCATCCTGGCGGAGCCTATGAGTTATCCTGGCTTGCGTGCCGCGGCGAGCCAATTCGGCCGGGACCTCATTGCGGTGGAAGCGGACAAGCATGGGATGGTGCCCGAGATGCTTGAGGAAGCGTGCCGCCAGTACAAGCCCGGCCTGGTCTACCTCAATCCGACATTACAGAACCCCACCGCCGTTACGATTCCCGAACGCCGGCGCAAGGAACTCGCCAGCGTCGCGAAGCGCTGCAATGTACGCATCGTCGAGGACGACCCCTACTGGCTCCTTGCCGACGACCCGCCACCACCCATTGCCACGTTTGCCCCGGAACAGGTGCACTACATCTCAACCCTGTCGAAATGCCTGACGCCAGGCTTGCGTGTTGCCTTTGTGCTGATACGCGACGCGCAGGAACTCGAACGTTTCCTGGCCGCGCTGAGATCATTCGCGCTGATGGCCGCTCCTCTCGGGGCCGCGCTGGCCACTCAGTGGATCTTCGACGGTTCGGCTGACGGATTGATGGAAGGCGTACGCAAGGAGGCGCGCCTGCGCCACCGGATGGCCCGGGATGTCCTGGCGGGGCGGTATCGCGGCGCCGGAGACGGCTTGCATGTATGGCTCGAATTGCCGGCGTATTGGAACTCCTCGCAGCTTGCTCGGGTGGCGGAAAGCGAAGGCATCGCAGTGACGCCGGCGGAGGCATTCGCAACTGGCGAAGGATCCGTTAATGCGATTCGGATCTCGCTGGGTAACATCAAGGACCGTGGGCGCTTGCAAGCGGCTCTTCAACGGCTGTCGCATCTGCTTGCGAGGCGGCCCGAATCGTTCAGCGCTGCTGTGGTTTAAGCTCTTTCGAGGGCGCCGTCGCGGCGGGTGCGGCGGTAGCGCGGGAGGTCGTCGCAGATGGGCTCCCAGTGCAGCCGGTTGTCGGCAAAGGTGTGGTCCTGCGGCGGCAGCGCTTCGGGATCGTCCAGGCTGGAGGTGGTGATGTCCAGGTCGCCAGGCGTGCTGTCGTCGGCGAAGGTGAGATGGGTGCCGCACACGCCGCAGAATTCGCGCGTGACACCTGGACTGGAATGGAAGATGGCAGGCTTGCCGCGCACGTAGCGGAACTGGGCGCGCGGCACACTGAACCAGGCAACGCTGGGCGCGCCGGACAGGCGGCGGCACATCGAGCAATGGCACCAGGTGCAATTCAATACCGGCGCGTCTGCTTCGTACTGCACTGCGCCGCAAAAACAGCCGCCCGTGTACATAGGGGTCTCCCTATTCCAGCAATTTGGTCATGAGCAGTTCCGCCGAGCCGTAGCCATAGAGCGAATCGCTCTCCAACCCTTCCGTGTCGTACGGCACGGACACTTCGCGCTCCGGCTTGGCCGGATCGTCGCCATAAGTCGCCTGCCACGCACGCTTCAAGGCGTCGGCCCGGCGGATGAACATCGGCACCGGCCAGTCGTGGCGCTGGAAACCGATGGTGTTGCCGATCACGGGCCAGCGCCCGTTGGCCAGTGCTATGTCGCCTGTGCGGATCACCTTCAGCGCATCGCTCGCCGTCAACGGCTGCACGTCCGCCAGGGTTGGCAGCGTCCAGTGGGTTGGCCCGAACAGGTAGGCCAGCATGACCTTTCCTTGCGGTGACAGGCGCGCCACCAATCCAGTGGCATATCCGCCATTTCCAAGCGGGATGGCAAACCAGCTGCCCTCCCGGTACGGCTGCAACTTCATCGACTTCCTTTCTGTTTGCAGCGCGATACCAGGACATTATTCGTAGTGGTACTGCGCGGCGATCGGTCCCGCCTTGAACAGCGCTTCCTTCATTTCCTTGTCCATTTTCGGGTCGCGCCGGCGCACCCATTCCAGCAGCATCGCGATCTGCTTGCGCGTGGAATCGCGGTGGCTGGCCATGACCAGCTTCAGCTCGGGGTCGGTGCACGTTTCGATGCGCTGGTTCTGCAGATCCAGCATCTCGATCTTCTCGCTCAACGACGTTAACGCCCGGTGCATGTCCAGCACCTGGGCATTCAAATAGTCGCGCGGCTCGACCACGTGTTCCTGTGTCATCTCACTCTCCTTAGGCATGCGGGTACACGCATTGTCAGCCTGCGGCGCGGATTTCTCAAGTGTAGCAAGGCGTTTGGCGGGGTGTCGCACGGATGGGCGGGATTTGCGCGATAATGCCGGGCACTATGCACAACTTCGAATTCCACAATCCAACACGCGTGATCTTCGGCGTGGGTCAAATTGCCTCCTTGGCAAAACATATTCCTTCCAACGCACGCGTGCTGATGCTGTACGGCGGCGGCAGCATCAAATCCAACGGTACTTACGGCGAGGTGCGTGCGGCGCTGGCCGGCCTCGAGCATCCGATGCTGGAGTTTGCCGGCATCGAGCCGAATCCGCGCTATGAAACGCTGATGGAAGCGGTCGAGCTGGTGCGCCGCGAGAACATCGACTTCCTGCTGGCAGTAGGCGGCGGCTCTGTTGTCGACGGCACAAAATTTGTTGCCGCAGCGGCAGTCTATGGCGGCGATGCCTGGGACATCCTGAAGATCGGCGGCAAGGTAGTAAAGGCTGCCCTGCCCTTTGGCGCCGTGCTGACGCTGCCGGCCACCGGCTCGGAAATGAACAGCGCCAGCGTGATCAGCCGCGCCGAGACGCAGGAAAAACGCGCCTTCATGAGCCCGCACGTTTATCCGCGCTTCTCGGTGCTGGACCCGGCCAAGACGCTGACCCTGCCGCTGCGCCAGGTCGGCAACGGCGTGGTCGATGCCTTCGTCCACACCACCGAGCAATACCTGACCTATCCGGCGAACGCACCGGTGCAGGACCGCTTTGCCGAGGGCTTGCTGCAAACCCTGCTGGAACTGGGCCCGCAAGTGCTGGCGCGCCCGGACGACGTGGAAGTGCGCGCCAACATCATGTGGACCGCCACCATGGCGCTGAACGGCCTGATCGGCGTCGGCGTGCCGCAGGACTGGGCGACGCATGGCATCGGGCACGAACTGACCGCGCTGTTTGGCCTGGACCATGCGCAGACGCTGGCGATCGCCTTGCCGGGCGTGCTGCAGATCCGGCGTGAAGCCAAGCGCGGCAAGCTGCTGCAGTATGCGGAGCGCGTGTGGGGCCTGCATGCCGGCAAAGGCACCGAGGATGAACGCATCGATGCGGCCATCGGCAATACGCGTGCCTTCTTCGAGCAGATGGGTGTGCCGACCCGCTTGTCCGGCTACGGCCTGGGCGCCGAAGCGATCGACGCTACCGTCGCGGCCATGGAAAAGGCCGGCCTGACGGGCCTGGGAGAACGCCGCGATATCACGCCTGCCGACGTGCGCAAGGCGCTGCAACTGAGCCTGTAGTACAATACCGCCTCGCTAGGGGTCCTCGCGCATGCGCGGGGTGAGAAATACCCTCCGAACCTGATCTGGATAATGCCAGCGAAGGAAAGCGTAGATGGTTGAAGGCCGCAATCCCGGGCCCTGCTCTCACCCCTCGTGCTCTCCCGCTGGCGCATAACGTACAGCAAGAGCACAATCATGAACAGCACTAGCCTCACCCTGGCCGCACTGGCCGTCGCTTCCGCCTTCGCCCCTGCCGCCTGCGCGCAGGACCAGAACATGACCGAAGTGGTCATCACCGCCAACCGCATTGCGGCCGAACGAGCGTCCGTGGCCGGTTTCGGCGACCAGCCTTTGCTGCAGACCCCAGCCTCCGTCAGCGTGGTCACGCGCGAACAGATGCAGGAACTGAGCATCCGCAGCACCACCGACGCTGCCAAGTTCGACGCCAGCATCGGCGATGCCTACAACGCGGTCGGCTATGCCGAGCAGTTCTCGATCCGCGGCTTCAAGCTGAATAACGCCAACTCCTATCGCAAGGATGGCCATCCGATCTCCGGCGACACCCAGATCCCGCTGGAAAACAAGGAAAACATCGAAGTGCTGCGCGGCTTGGCAGGCATGCAGGCGGGCGTGGCAGCGCCGGGCGGCGTGGTGAACTACGTGACCAAGCGCCCAACCGAAAGCAACCTGCGCTCCGTGCTGTTTGAGGTGAGCGAGCGTGGCTCGGTACTGGGTACTGTCGACCTGGGGGGCCGCTTCGAGGACAAGCGCTTCGGTTACCGCATCAACGCTGCGGGTGAACGCATGCGCTCCATCATCAAGGGCGCCGATGGCCACCGCAGCTTCGTGTCGGGCGCGTTCGACTTCCGCATCAGCCCACAGGCGCTGCTGCAGATCGACGCCGACTACCAGAAGAAATCGCAGAAGTCGGCGCCAGGCTTCCAGCTGATCGGCGGCACCAGCCTGCCGGCGGTTGATGCCGACACCTTCCTCAACGACCAGCCATGGGCCAAGCCGGTGGAGACCGAGTCCAGCAATATCGGCGTGAACTTCCAGTACCAGTTGTCGCCTGAGTGGAAGGCAACCCTGAGCGCCAACCAGCACCGTTTCAAGCGCGACGACTATACCGCCTTCCCTTACGGCTGCTCGAGCGAATCGCTGTGGCCAGGCTACTGCACCAACGGCGATTACGATGTGTACGACTACCGCAGCCTGGGTGAAGAGAAGAAGCCATTGTCCGCCAAGGCGATGCTGAATGGCCGCTTTGCGACCGGGTCGATCCGCCATGAACTGGCGGCCGGCCTGTCCTTCTTCCGCAACCAGGAAAGCTGGGGCGATTATGTTTATGAGTACGCTGGCGTGAGCAACATCTATCATCCGGTCGCGGTGCCGATGACCGACAAGGAAGTGGGCCCGGTTTCCGAACGCCGCAACGATCATGAACGCTCGGCCTTCGTGCAGGACATCATCGGCGTGACCGACCAGCTGGCGCTGCATGCCGGCGTGCGCTATGCGTCGCTGCGCCGCAATGAGGCTGGCGTGCCGATGCCGGTGCGCGAGAATTTCTGGCTGCCGAACGTGGCGCTGGTGTTCAGCCCGACCGCAAAGTTGTCCTACTACGCGAACTATGCGCAGGGCCTGCAGTACGGCAGCGTGGCGCCGATCGGCACCACCAACGAAGCCCGCGCACTGGCTCCTGGCAAGTCGAAGCAAGTGGAACTGGGCGCGAAGGCCGAAGTCAATGGCATCACACTGTCGACCGCGCTTTACCAGATCGAGCAGGGCCTGGAGTTCACCGATGCGGTGTCCAATACCTTCGTGCGCAGCGGCCAGGAACGCCACCGCGGCCTGGAATTCAGCGCGCAGGGCAAAGTAACCCGCGAACTGTTGCTTGGCGCCTCGATGGCGGCGATCCACACCGAGCAGGAAGGCACCGGCCTGGCGGGCCTGGACGGCAAGCGCGTGACCAATGTGCCGAACTTCAAGTCGACCGTGTGGGCTGACTATGCCGTGACCCAGGTACCCGGCCTGAAGCTGAACGCCAACTGGCAGTTTGCCGGGCGCAAGGCATTCGACCAGGAGAACAAAACCATGGTGCCGTCGTACCATGTGGTGAACCTGGGCGGCTCGTACGCTACCCGCGTGGGCGGTTCCGCGGTCATCCTGCGTGCACAAGTGAAAAATGCCTTCGACAAGTTCTACTGGCGCGATGTGACGCCGGAACTGGGCGGCTACCTGTTCCCAGGCTCGCCACGCACCTTCCATGTGTCGGCGCAGGTGGACTTCTAAGACCGTAAACCGGGGTCAGACCCAAGCCGGATGAGCGGCAGGCCTGGCCCTCGTGTTCATGCTTCAATCCCCCAGGAGCAGGGCCACTTGCTTCAGGCGCTCTTCCAGGTCGCCTGAGATGCGCGTATAAGGCACACCACGCCGGGCCAGTTCATTGAGCAGGATCGCGTCGATAATACCGCTGACATCTTCTTCTTCGTGATGCAGCCCGTCAGGTATCCATGCGAATTCCGGTTTGCAGACCAGGGTGATGTCATATTGGCGCGACGCTGCCAGGCTTTCGAGCTGCTCATCGATGCCGCCGAAGTAGTGGATGCTGTAGACCGCCGTCATCAGCGGCGTGGTGTCGCAGAACAGGAAGCGGCCGCCCTGCGCGGCTAGCGCATCTTCACGCGCCACTTGTGTGGAGGCGATGTGGAACTGGTCGGTCGAGACGGGCACGCTTTGGCGCGTATCGCAGAATTCGCGCAGGTATTCGGGCACCCAGATGGCGCCATAGCGCTCTGCCAGCGCTTGCGCCAGGGTGGTCTTGCCGGAGGATGCGGCGCCGATGATGGCGACGCGGTAAGGCTGCTTCATTTCCAGACGACTGCTTCTTCCGGTTCGTTGCTGCTGCCCTGCCAGGCCAGCAGGCCTGCAATCGCCATCGCGACGAACATGCCGTACAGGACGGCCGTCAGCATCAAGCCCTTGTGGATGTACAGCGAGACGTACAGCACGTCGACGATGATCCAGACGTGCCAGTTTTCGATCTTCTTGCGCGACAGGAGGGCCTGGCCCACCAGGCTGCCGGCGGTCAGGAAAGCGTCGGCGTTCGGCACGTCCGTGTCGGTAAAGCGGCGCAGGAACCAGGCCAGCACGCCGAAGCCGACCAGCCAGGCCACTCCGGACAATATGCGGCCGCGTGCATTGAGCGTCGACACCGCCAGCTCTTTGCCGTGATTCCCGTGCAGCCACTGGTACCAGCCCCAGATCGAGACCGTTATGAACACGCCCTGCAGCGCCATGTCGCCATACAGCCTGGCCCCAAAGAACACAACGCCGTAAGTCGCCGACGACACGATGGCGAACAGCCAGGCCCAGTGGTTCTGGCGGATGTTCAGCCACACTGTCAGCACGGACAGCACGAACGACACCAGCTCCAGCGGAGTGGTCGTGGCAAGGCCGAACAGGGAAATGGTTTCGTTCATGGGGATTGCGCTAAGGTGACCCGGGATTATGCCACGACCCGCCGCCCCGGCCAAACCTTCAACTTGCCATTATGGAAATGAATTCAGGAAGAACGGAAACAGGTGATGGCCTTGCGAAACAAGACACGGCAATTTAAGAGTAAACAAGAGCCAACAAGAGAAAACAAGAGGGTTTAAGAGCGTTTAGGAGTTTTACCCCAAAACGAAAAGGGGCTCAGTGCGAGCCCCTTTTTTCTGCTTATTTCTGCGGATACTTGATCGTCATTTCCTTCAGCAGGTTGTCCGCGTGGTCAACCTCCTTCATCACCCACAGCATGTAGCGCACGTCCAGGTGGATGGCGCGCGTGATGTCGCGGTCGAAGTACCAGTCCTTGGTGATCGACTCGTAGGTGGAGTCGAAATTCAGGCCAATCAGTTCACCGCGCTTGTTCATGACGGCGGAGCCGGAGTTGCCGCCGGTGGTGTCGGCCGAGGACAGGAAGTTGACCGGCACCGTGCCCAGCACAGGATCCTTGAACTGGCCGTAGCGCTTGGCCTTGACCGCGTCGATCAGCGCTTGCGGCGCATCGAACGGGTCTTTGCCGGTGTGCTTCTCGAGAATGCCTTCCACGGTGGTAAACGGGCCCTTGGTGATGCCGTCGCGGCCTGGATAGGACGACACGGTGCCGTAGGTCACGCGCAGGGTGGAGTTGGCATCCGGGTAGACCGGCTTGCCCTGCGACTTCTTCCACGCGATCACAGCGGCCATGTACTGCGGGATGATCTTTTCCAGATTGCCGTCAACTTCCTTGCGGCGCTCTTCCAGCGTCATCGCCACACCGTGCATGCGCACTGCCAGCTTGATGAACGGATCGGCCGACTGCTCGAAATCGGCAGGCGCCTTCTCCATCCACGCCAGGCGGGTAGTGGTATCGGCCAGCCCGCTCTTCTGGTACAGGGCTGGCACGTCAGCCAGGGCCGGGGTCAGGTTGTCCAGCCACTGCGGGCGCGACTTGGCCGGCAGCTTGGCGTAGCGCTGCAGGCCGGCGACGTAGCGGGCCTGGTCGACCGAAGGAACCAGCGACTGTTCCAGTCGGCTCAGGCGCGCCTTGATGTTGGCCAGGTCGCGCTCCTGGAAGCCCGGTTCGCGGTCGGCGTCAGCCTTCTGCTTTTCCAGCGCCAGGCGATACAGGGTGCGTGCGGACTTCAGCAGGTCGCTGTAGGTCGCCACGCCATAGGCAAATTCGTCGTCGCTCAGGTCCATGTCGGCGGCGATGGCGGCGTCCAGCTCGGCCAGCATGGCTGGCGAAGAATTAGGCTGCTTGCCGTACCAGGTGCGGAATTCGGCGTCCTGCTTGTCCTTGATGGCCGCGATGTCCTTGCGCGCGAAGCCGTCCAGCAGGCCCTGGGTTTTCTTCATGCGGTTGTTGATCGACTTGACCACGCTGGCGTAGCGCACCACGTCGTTTTCCTTGCCCTTGGTGGCGGCTGCAATCGCGTCGAGGTCGGCCTGGTAGTCGGCCACCATCATGGGATAGCTCAGGTCACGCGCATAGCGGATCTCTACCGGCAGCTTGTAACGGCTGGTGCGACCCGGGTAACCGGCCAACAGGATCGGATCGCCGTTCTTCAGGCCTTCGGCGGAAACCACCAGGAAGTCCTTCGACTTGTACGGCACGTTGTCCGGCGAAGGGTCGGCCGGCTTGCCGTCCTTGCCCACGTAAGCGCGCAGGAAGGAGTAGTCGCCGGTTTGGCGCGGCCACTCGTAGTTATCGATGTCGCCGCCGTAGTTGCCGATGGATTCAGGCGGCGCGTACACCAGGCGCACGTCCTTGATCATCATCTGG
>JBCNOX010000104.1:0-12075 GCA_039593645.1 Pseudoduganella sp. | reverse complement strand
AGACCGAGGAAGCGCATTACCGCGACAAGGCGACCAACGCCGCCGTCAAGTTCGAGAGCTTCTTCATCGCCCAGACGCTGCACAAGATGCGCGACGCCACCAAGGCGATGGCCGATGACGACAGCATTTATAAAGACTCGATCAACAGCGACATGCTGGACATGGCCGACAATATGGTGGCCGACCAGCTGGCCGGCCGCCGCGCCTTCGGCATCGCCGACGCCATCCTGCGCCAATTGCTGCCTGCCGCCCCGGTTGCCGCCCCGCCGGCGGCTTCCCAGCAAGAAATTTCAGTTTTATCCAAGAAAAATCCGACCGACGCTTAATCTCCCCATTGGCCCGGTCGCCTTTACTCGTTAACGGGCCAAGGATGCCATTGAGCAACGGCCCAGCCTAAGGGAAGATTGTCATGTCGATTATCAACAATGCACTGTCCGGATCGTTGGCTGCCCAGGCCGCCATCAATACGACCAGCCAGAACATTGCAAACTTGCAAACGAAGGGTTACACCCGCCAAGGCGTGCTGCTGTCGGCCGTGGCCCCGTCGACCGGTTCCGGCGGCCCCGGTTTCGGCGTGGAAGTGAGCAAGCTGATCCGCTTCTCCGATTCGTACAAGAGCCAGCAACTGTGGCGCGCCAACTCCGAACTCGGCTCGCGTACCCAGTCCCAGCCCTACTTCACCCAGCTCGAACGCGTGATGGGTGACGAACAGACCAGCCTCTCGAACGGCGTCGACCAGTTCTTCCGCGCCCTGAACGCGGCCGGCGTCGATCCCGTGTCGACCCCGCTGCGCCAGCAGGTGCTGACGGCCGCCAACGCCATGGCCCAATCGTTCAACAGCATCTACAACGTCACGCGCCAGCAGCAAGTGTCGATCACCCAGCAGCGCGACGCCATGCTGCCGCAGCTGAATACCCTGAGCGCCAACATCGCCGCCCTGAACCAGCGCATCACCCAGGCCGGCTCGCTCGGCACCAATACCTCGGCCCTGGTCGACGAGCGCGACCGCGCCATCGATTCGCTGGCCAACCTGGTGTCGGTGGAAGTGCTGGAGCAGCCGGACGGCACGCGCAGCGTTTCCCTGCGCAGCGGCCAGCCGCTGGTAGTCGGCAACATGGCCGGCACCCTGTCGATGAACACCTCGACCACGCCCGCTTCGCTGCAGCTGAAATTCGCCGGCACCACCTTCGGCCTGGACGACACCAAGGTCGGCGGCCAGCTTGGCGGCATTGGCGACTTTGAAAAGAACACCCTGCAACCGCTGCAGCAATCGCTGCTCGATATGGCCGACCAGCTGGCGACCAAGGTCAACACCACGCTGGCGGCCGGCTACAAGCCCGACGGGCTGCCAGGCCCGCCGCCGACTTCCGGCAGCCCCGGCACGGCCTTGTTCAGCTTCAACGCAACCGGCGCAGGCGGCATCCTGGGACTGGTGCCCGGCGTCCAGGCCTCCGACCTGGCGTTCTCGTCCGACGGCACCCCAGGCGACAGCAAGAACCTGCAGGACCTGGTCGCCATCAAGGGCCAGCCGATCACCCTGACTTCGATCGGCACGGTGCTGGTAGGCGATGCCGACACCCAACTGGTCGGCAAGCTGGGCATCGACAGCGGCCAGAACCAGTCGCTGCTGGAGACCGCCGCCACCATCCGCCAGCAATCGGAAGACGATTGGGCCGCAACCAGCTCCGTCAACAAGGACGAAGAAGCAATCAACCTGGTCGAGTTCCAGAATATGTACCAGGCGAACATGAAAGTGATCGCCGTTGCCAACAACCTGTTTGACGCCACCTTGGCCCTGTTCTGAGGATTATTGAAATGCGTATCGCCTCCAGCCAGTTCCAGGCATCCATGAACCGCTCGCTGCAGATCAACCAGACGGCGATCGCCAAGCTGACCGAGCAGATGGCCACTGGCAACAAGATCCAGGTGCCGTCCGACGAGCCGATCGCCAATGTGCGCCTGTCGCGCCTGCGCCGCGAAGAGAATATCGTCAGCCAGTACGTCGACAACATCAACGCGGTGAAGATCCGCCTGTCGAAGAACGAAACCTACCTCAGCTCGATGGTCGAAGACATGGGCGCCGCGCGCGACCTGTTCGTCTGGTCGCTCGACGGCTCGAATACGCCGGCCGACCTGAACTCGATGGTCAACAGCCTGGTGGCGATGCGCGATTCGCTGTACTTCAACGGCAATACCAAGGACCAGGAAGGCAAGTACATCTTCTCCGGCACCCTGACCTCGACGGCCGCGCTGTCGTACGACGCCACCCAGCCGATCGGGTCGCGCTACACCTACACCGGCAATAACGGCACCCAGGAAGTGGTGGTGGGCAACGGCATCACCCAGCCGGCCAACGTCACCGTCGATGGCATGGATGTCTACCTGAACCAGCTGGACCAGGCGATCAGCGGGCTGAGCAGCCCGACCGCCAGCGCCAACGACCCCGTCCTGCGCGGCGTGCTGGAGACTGCGCTGCAAGGCACCGACACTGCGCTGGGCCAGATCTCAAGCAAAATCGCCCAATTCGGCGGCGCGCAGAACGTGATGGAAACCCTGGCCAACAACCACGGCAACGTCAGCCTGTCGAACAAGATCGCGATCACCGACATCGCACAATTGGATTACGGCCTCGCGGCCACCCAGCTGTCTGGTTACAATAGCGCCCTACAAGCGACCTACCAGGCATATTCCAAGGTCAGCGGACTGTCGCTGTTTAACGTACTGTAAATATCATGGAAATCGCCCAGCGCCCCAGCACTACCGGCCTCTCCGCCCGCGCCACCGCCAATCCGGCGGCAGGCCAGGCCGAGACTCCGCTGGCGGATGCCGGCGCGGCGATCGACCAGGCTGCGGTGGCCAAGGCGCCAGCGCCCCTGCGCCGAGGCCTGAGCAATATGGACGCCCCGCTGCAGAACGACGTTTCGGGTGCCCAGCAAGCGATTGATTTCCTCGAGCAAAGCGCGGCCCAGCTGCGCGCGCTGAAAACCGACATCGCCGCCAAGCTGGCCACGCGCTCGATGCGCGACGGCCAGGTCGAGCAGCGCGTGCGCCAGTTCAGCGAAACCTGGCGCAACCGCGCGCAGGCCTCCGGCGGCACGCTCGACGCCCAACTGAACTACTCCAACCAGCCGTCGACCCAGCGCTTCACGGTGCGCGGCATGACGCTGGCCAACCTGCGCAACGGCGCCCGCGAAACCCTGGCCATTTCGGTCGGCGGCGGCACTGCCGGCCTGCGCTCGGTGCACCTGGCGCCGGGCCTGTCGGACGCCGAGATCGTGTCGCGCTTCGACCAGGCCATGGCGCCGGCCGGCGTGCGCGTCTCGGTCAACAAGGATGGCGAGCTGGTGTTTACGGCGCCGGAAAGCGCCTGGCCCGGCATTCGCGATTCGCTGGCCGTGCAAGGCTCCGGCATTCGCTTCCCCGCCGGCCAGCTCAATCGCATCAAGGCCGACGCCGAAGCCCCGGTGGTGATGCCCGAAGGCTGGGGCACCGCCGACGTCGAAGCCATGCGTGCCACGCTGCAGCAGGTCACGCAAGCGCTGGCCCATGTTGAAGCCGCACTGGCGAAGGTCCGCCAGGAACTGGCCGCCGCCACCCAGCGCGTACAAAGCGAGCTGCCCGAAATCGAAGTCGCCGGCATGGGCCAGATGGCCGAAGTCTTCGCCAACGTCGCCAACGAGCCCGGCTACTCGGCCCTGGTCTCCCTCACCTCCGCCCTGGTCGGCATCAACCGCGACCGCGTCGTCTCCCTGTTACGACTAACTTAAAAGTCGGGGTCAGCTCCGGCAATCAGACATTTCTTGCGCGGACGCAAAATTCTCTTCGCTGCCTGGACCTAAACTTGGTCCATGAATCGGCCTTTGCGAATCGAGCACAATAATGCCTGTTACCACGTCACCTCACGTGGAGACCGGCGCTCCACGATCTTCCGCACCGATAGCGATCGCCTGACCTGGCTTGCGTTGCTCGCGGAAACTTGTAAGCGCTTCGACTTTACCGTTCTGGCCTACTGCCAAATGGGCAATCACTATCATCTGGTTCTGAAAACCCGGCAAGGCAAGCTATCGCGGGGCATGCGCTACCTGAATGGCAATTACTCGCAGTACTTCAACAGACAGCACCAATTGGTTGGGCATGTGTTCCAGGGACGGTACCACGCCTTACTCTGCCAAGAGAACGAATACCTTATGGAGCTGTCGCGCTACACTGTATTGAATCCCGTGCGCGCAGGCTTGGTTAAGCACCCTGGCCACTGGCTGTGGAGCAGCTACGGTGCGCTAGTCGGCACGGTCGATGCGCCGCCATGGCTTGAACGCGAAACGGTTCTCGCCCAATTCGGAAACACTCACGAAGAAGCAATCCGCGTATTCGAGGATTTTGTCTTGGCTGGCATTGGTCTGGAGAGTCCCTTCCGCGCTGTGCGCAACCAGCTCTTTCTGGGCAGCGCCGAATTTTGCGCGCTTGCATCCCAGGGTGAAATCCGCGGTGACCTGATGGAAATCAAGCGCGCGCAGCGAAGTGCAATCGTGCGCCCGCTGCCGGACTACTTCGTCCTTTACCGAGACCGGCATGAAGCGATGGCCCACGCTTACCTCTCACACGACTACACGATGGCCGAGATCGCCGAATTCTGCGACGTCTCGGCGCGAACGGTTGGGCGTGCCGTTAAAGCTTTCCGGAAAATGTCTGATTGCCGGAGCTGACCCCGACTTTCATCAAGCGAGTTGGGCGGGGCCGCGGGCCATGGCGCCCAGTTGGGCGGGGGGCATGGGGCGGGCGTAGACGAAGCCTTGGGCGTAGTCGCAGCCGGCGGCTTTCAGGAGGTTGAGCTGGGTTTCCGTTTCGACGCCTTCGGCAACCACCTTCAGGCCCAGCTTGTGGGCCATGACGATGATGCCTTCGCACAGGGCCAGGTCACCGGAATCGCCGGCCAGGTCCATCACGAAGCTGCGGTCGATCTTCAGGTAGTCGATGTCGAAATTCTTGAGGTGGGCCAGCATCGAGTGGCCGGTGCCGAAGTCGTCGAGCGCGACCTGCAAGCCCATCGATTTGAACTGGCGCAGGCGGTCCATCACCGGGCCGCTGTTGTCGAGCAGCAGGCGTTCGGTGATTTCCATGACGATGCTGCGCGGCGCCAGGTGCAACTCTTCAACGTAGCGCATCCATTTTTCAAACACTTCGGGTCCCGTGCGGAATTGCACCGGTGACTGGTTGACACTGATCTGGAACGGCCGCCCCAGCTCTTCCTGCCAGCGCTTGGCCTGGTCGGCGGCGTGGCGGAATACCCAGTCGCCAATCTCGAGGATGATGCCGCTGGCTTCGGCACTGCCGATGAAGTCGACCGGATTCAGCATGCCGCGCTCGGGATGGCGCCAGCGCAGCAGCGCTTCGGCGCGTTCGATGCTGCCGGTGTGCAGGTTGACGATGGGCTGGTAGTGCAGTTCGAACTGTTCGTTGGCGACCGCCATCTGCAAGTCGCGCGTGATGCGCAGGCGCAGCTGGGCGGCCGCTTGCATGTCGGGCGTGAAGTAGCTGTAGCGGTTGCGGCCGGCATTCTTGGCGGCGTACATGGCCTGGTCGGCGTTGCGCAGCAATTGCTCGGGGTCGTTGGCGTCCGAGGGGTGCAGCGCGACGCCGATGCTGGCAGAGACCGAGCCGGTGCTGTCGCCAAGGTCGAACGGCCGGTTCAGGCTGGCGATGATCTGCTGCGCCACGCGTTCGGCGCTGGTGACGTGGTCGAGGCCGGGCAGGATCACCACGAACTCGTCACCGCCCAGGCGCGCCAGCGTGTCGGAGGCACGCACACAGGCGCCGATGCGCCGCGCCGCTTCCACCAGCAGGACGTCGCCCATTTCGTGGCCGAGGCGGTCGTTAATCTCCTTGAACTGGTCGAGGTCGATGAACAGCAGCGCCAGGAACAGGCCGTCGCGGCGGGCTTTCTTCATTTCCTGCGACAGCCGGTCCTGGAACATATTGCGGTTCGGCAGCGCGGTCAGCGAGTCGTAATTGGCCTGGTGCCAGATCAGCTCGGTCGACAGCTTGCGCTCGGTGATGTCGCTGACCAGCGCCAGCGCGCCGAGGTAACTGCCATCGGAATCGAAGATCGGATTGGTGGCCAGGGTGGCCCACATATCGCTGCCGTCGCGGCGCAGGAATTTGAACTCGTGACGTTCTGCCATGCCTTGCTGGCGGCGCGCGATATTGCGTTCGAGCAGGGAGCGCCCTTCCTCGTCCATGAAATTGACCAGCGGCTGTTCCAGCATTTCTTCAATCGTGTAGCCAAGCATGGCGGCCATCTTGGGATTGACGAAACTGGTGCGTGCCGAGGCGTCGATCTCCCAGATGCCCTCTTCCGCGCTGTGCACGATGCGGCGGAAGCGTTCCTCGCTTTTCTCCAGGGCCGCCAGCTTGCCTTCGGCCATTTCCAGCACCACGCGCAGCTGCGACATGCCGGGCGTGCCGCTGCCCAGCAGCGTGACGGCAAAGCCGCGGTCGCCGCGCCCGCGCGTCATTTGCAGCGACAGGCGCTGCGGCTCTTCACTGGCCAGGCTGTTGCTGACGAAGGCGTCGAAGTCCGCCAGGAAGCGCTGCGCGACATAGTTGCGGAAAGGGACGCGATCGGGATTCTGGCGCGGCAGCCCCAGCAGGTCGGCGCCGACCAGGTTCATTTGCAGGATGGTGGTATCGCTGGCGAGGACGAAATAGCCAACTGGCGCCAGCAGGTAGAGATCGTTCAAATAATCCTGGTCGTTGGCCAGTTGCAGCTCGCCGGTAGCGCGCTGCAGGCCGTTGTAGGCGGCGGGCGGGGTGCCGCCCATGGCTGCCAGCACCGCTTCGCCAGGCAAGAGTGCATCGATCCCTGCCAGTCCGGAGACGGCGGGCCGGATGGCGGTCGCCTGTTCCGCCTGTCTGGCATGCTGGTCTTTGTCCATATTGGTACCAGCCTAGCATGCCCTTGTGACAATGTCGAGCAGCTAACTTTGCCGGTGTGCGCGGTTCAGGCGTTGCTCGGCAAAGCGTTGCAATTGCTCGAATGCCAGGCTGAGAATCCAGTAGATGACGGCCGCCGCAAGGTACAGCGGCAGGGGACGGAAGGTGGTGGCAATCACCTCCTTGGTGGATAGCATGAGTTCCGTCATGGTGATGACCGACACCAGCGATGTATCCTTGATCAGGCTGATCAAGGTGTTGCTCATCGACGGCACCGCGATGCGCAGCGCCTGCGGCATGATCACGTAGCGCAGCGTCTGCCCGTAGCCGAGACCGAGGCTGTAGCTGGCCGACCACTGGCCCTTGTGAATCGAGAGGATGGCGCCGCGCAGGCTTTCCGACAGGTAGGCGCCGGCGTTCAGGCTCAGCGCCAGGATGCCGGCGGTGACCGGCGTGAATTCAATCCCGACCGAAGGCAGGCCATAGTAGATGACGAACATCTGCACCAGCAGCGGGGTGCCGCGCATCAGGCTGACATACAGATTGGCCGGCCAGCGCAGCACCTTCCACGGCAGGATGCGCATCACGGCGGTGGGAAAGCCCAGCAACAGCCCGCCCACCATGGCGGCCACCGCAAACACCAGTGTGTAGCCGGCGCCCCTCAGCATCACGGGCGCCGCCTCGTGCAGCAGCTCCAGCCAATCCATGCTTACGGCGCCCTGCTGACGTCAGTGCCGAACCATTTCACGGAAATGGCTTTCAGGCTGCCGTCGGCGGCGGCATCGGCCAACGCCTTATTGATCGCGGCCTTGAATTCAGGATTGCCCTTCTGGAAGGGAATGCCCATGCGCTCGATGGCGCCGACACGGGCGCCGGGCTTGATCGGCAGCTTGGTGGTTTTCAGCAGGTAGGCCGTCATCAGGCTGTCGTTGAGGGCGGCGTCGATGCGGCCCAGCGCCAGGTCGGTCAGGTTTTCCGGGGCGGCCGGGTAGCCTTTGACGTCGATGCCGGGCACGGCCTTCAATTGCATCTCGTACACGCTGCCCTGCCCCGCGCCGACGCGCTTGCCCTTCAGTTGCTCGAGCGAGGTCCAGTTGTTCTTGTCATCCTTGCGCACGATCAGCATCGGCGAGGAGTAAATGTAGGGAGTGCTGAAATCGAACGCCTGTTCGCGCTTGGGGTTGATGCCGACCTGGGAAATGATCACGTCGTACTTGTTGCTGGCCAGGCCGGCCAGGATCGAGGCCCACTCGGTGGTCACGAATTCCGGCTTCACGCCCAGTTTGCTGGCCACCAGGCGCGCCACGTCGACATCGTAACCAGCCAGTTCGCCGTTCTTTTCCTTGAAGTTGAACGGCGGGTAGACGCCTTCCATGGCCACTTTCAGCGTGCCGCGTGCCTTGACGGTCTGCAGCAGGTCGGCAGCATTGGCATGCAGCGCAGCTGCAGCCAGCAGGAGGGCGATCAAGGGTTTGCGCATCAGGAATCCTTTAGTAAGAACGGCGGCGGCCGAAATTGTGGCCTACTACGAGGGTGGTGGTGGCGACCAGGACATTCAATCCAAGGATGAGCTGAACCAGCTTGTCCTCGGGCAGGGTCCACAGGCGGCCTTTCGGCGGCTCGCAGCCGGCGATGGCGCACAGCAATGGCTCCACCCAATCGGCTTCAGGAGTAACATCGAGGATAACGGCGCCCTCGGTGGTCTGCATGTAAATATCGCCGCCCTCGGCCAGGCTGAAACACACGCCGTAGCCGGTTTCCTGTTTACCGACGTGTTCCTTCAGCGCGAGGTCGTGCTCGGCGATCCACAGTTCTACATCCTGGGGTGTTTCCAGCGCGGTCCATGGAACCGGGCGAAAACGCGGCTTGGCCGCTTCGTCATCGTGATTAAACATGGGTCAGGAGTGTAACCGAAACGTGAGGAGGCTGTATGAAAGTAAACGAATATGTATCTGAGTTTGAGTGCTTCTTCGGCAAGCTTTTGGATGAGCATCCGGAACTGGTGGAAGACCAGCGGGCTGGCTGGAAAATCTGGTGGGACCATAAGGTGGACCTGGAGGCGGAACGGCTGGCACGGACGGATGCGGTGCCGACGCCGGCGTATTACTACCATTAGAACCGGTAACCCAGTGTCAGACCCGCAGGGTCTGACACAAGGCCTGCAGCCGCCGCGTAACGGTTTAGCCCTTCCAGGTCCGCTGCAGGCCCGTATCCGCATGAATCCAGCCCCCGCGCGGCCCCTGGCGGTAGTAGAAGCCCACGCCGCCCTGCCGGAAGCTCTGCACCAGGCTCCCCAGCACCTCCGCATTCAAGTTCGGAATCCGGATATCGGCCGCCTTGCCGCTCATGTGCAGCGACTGCCGGGCTGCCGGAATGCCCTGCTCGATCAAGCGCTTGTTGGAAGCCGGCGTGCGATACCCCGACAGGATTTCCAGCGGGCTTTCGATCCCGAATCGCTGCACGAAGGCCTGCGCGCCCCACAGCGTCTCAAACAGTTTCGGGTCGATCGGTGCCGTTTCCTTGCCATTCACGTCGCGCAACAAATGGCACAGCTCCTGGTACGCCGAATCGATGATTTCGCCATCCTTCCAGTAAGTCAGGCGGGCCTTCTCCCCGCTTTGCGGGCGGATCACACTGATCGTGCGCGGCTTGATCCAGAATTCCAGGTCCAGGGTCTGGGCGTCGAAAATATCGGGCGGAGGTTCCGGCTCCGACTGCTTACGGGCCTGGCCGACCAGCGGCAAGCCTGCCAGCGCGGTGCCCGCCATCATGTGGAGGAAGTCTCTGCGTGTTGCC
This sequence comes from Pseudoduganella sp., assembly GCA_039593645.1. Classification (GTDB taxonomy): domain Bacteria; phylum Pseudomonadota; class Gammaproteobacteria; order Burkholderiales; family Burkholderiaceae_D; genus Rugamonas. Next base: position 2,349 of record JBCNOX010000104.1, on the reverse strand, counting down.
ATGGTGATTCCATCTGTTGCAATAACAATTACTATAGCAACAGAGCGGGGAGTTGAGAAACCCCTTTAACAATTTGTCGTAAACTTAGCGACCCTCGAACCACTTCCCGATCAGGAAACCAATCGCTCCCAGCACCGCAAAGAAGACAAAAATACCGTTGCGTATGCGCTTTTGCTCGGCCAAATTGTCCGCCAGCAGCTTGGCGGAATCAGCGCGCGCCAGCTCTGCCAAGCGCCTGTCGTCGGGATGCGCATAAGTCTGGTCCGGCGTGGCGTAGGTTTCGAACTCGTCGCCACGCACACGGGCGCCCAGTTCACGCGCCAGTTCCAGCATGGGTTCGATCAACGAGGGATCGTCCAGGCGCGTCCACAGTTCGCCGTCGCTGTGCCACAGGGCGCAGCTGCCGCGCCCGTCGCTGAAGTTCAGTTCCGCGTTACCGGTCACGCTCCAGCCAGGCAGCTTGCGCGCAGCGGCCAACGCTTCGTCAATGGCAATGGGCAGTTGCAGGCCGTTGGCGCTGCGCAGGATCGTCATGTGATAGGCCATGGGCAGCGATTGTACGGTGTTGCAACGCCGATAAGACTCTCGAATTCTCACGCGCTGCGGCCGGCGGCTGCCGCTTCCAGCACCATGTCCGAATCGGCAACAGCCACGCAAGGCAGAATATAGCCTTCGCGCTTTTCCTCCAGGCTCAGCCCCGGCCATTCGATCAGATGGTGCGCCGTGCCGCTCTGCACCCGGCAGATGCAGGTACGGCAAGTGCCATTGCGGCAGGAGCTCGGCAGCACCACGCCGCCGCGGGCTGCCGAGACCAGCAGGCTGGCTTCGCCATCCGTTTCGAACGATAATCCCTTCGGCTCAACTCTTATCTGAAACACAATGCCTCGCTATATTGCCCTGCTCCGCGGCGTCAGCCCGATGAACTGCAAGATGCCGGAACTGAAAGCCGCCTTCGAAAGTGCCGGATTTTCCAACGTCAAGACGCTTCTATCAAGCGGCAATGTAGCATTTGACGCCCGTTCGGCACCGACCGCGACTTTGGAACGCAAGGCCGAGGCTGCGATGGAGGAGGCGCTGGGCCGCAGCTTCTACACCATCATCCGCTCGCAGCAGCACCTGAAGGACTTGCTGGCGGACGACCCATTTCCTGGCCTTGGCGCCGACCCTGCCGCCAAGCGCGTGGTCAGTTTCCTGCGCGAGGCCCCGCCCGAGACCACCCTGCCGCCGCCCGTCAGTGGCGCCCAGATGCTCGGCGTGATCGGCGCCGAAGTGTTTTCCACCTACCTGCCCAGCAGCGACGGCCCGGTCTTCATGCGCCTGATTGAAAAGACCTTCGGCAAGGACATCACGACCCGCACCTGGGATACCGTGCGCAAATGCGCCGCAGCGTGATGCCCACCCAGCATTGGTCTGGCAGCGCCCTGCTCTCACCTGGTTTCGGCGTATTTCGCGGCGCCATTGGCGACAGCGCGCTGCATGCCCATTTCGCACACCAGCTGGTGATCGCGCTGGAAGGCGAAGTAGGCGTAGCCTTCCCGAGCGGCCCATTACGCGCGGCCGGTTTTGCCATCCCCGCCGGGCTGCGGCACTGCGTCTGCGCCGAACAGGCCCTGCTGGTCTACCTGGACCCATTGTCGCCGGAGGGCGCTGCGTTGTTCGCGCCATCGGCAACTGCAGCGCTACCGCTGGAGGCGGGCCTATGCGGGCGGCTGCTTGCGGCGGCCGAGGAAGGCCAGCCGCTGCGCAGCGTACTGCGGGGTGCTTTCGGCCTCGCCAGCCCGTCGGCACCCGATGCGCGCATGGCGGCCGTGGCGGATGCCCTGCGCGCTGGCGTTGCCGGTGGCGCAGTCAGCCGCCAGCAGCTCGCAGAGCTGGCCAAGCTCTCGCCAAGCCGTTTCTCGCACTGGTTCGTGGAGCAAACCGGCCTGCCGTTGCGCAGCTACCGGAAATGGCTGCGCCTGGAGATGGCCCTGCATTATCTGGCGCATGGCGGCAACCTGACCGACGCCGCCCACTCCGCCGGATTTGCCGACTCGGCCCACCTTTCCCGCACTTTCCGGGAGATGTTCGGCATGAATCCGGCGGCCCTGCTGCGCGGAATTGCATTGGATAGCTCTTTCGTTCAAGCCTCCTGAGGCGAACGTCCCTACGCTGGCCTCCATTCACAACCGGAGGTCAAAATGAAAGAACGTGCAATACGCTACCTGAGCTACCCCGTCATTTTCGGCGGCACAGCGGCAGCGATCCTGTGGGCCGCCACGCAAGGCCTGCCTTACTGGCCCACCGTGCCGCTGATGGCGCTGGCCGGCATCGCCTGCGTCGCCCTGCTGGAGCGCTGGCAGCCCTACG
>JBCNOX010000103.1:0-12218 GCA_039593645.1 Pseudoduganella sp. | reverse complement strand
AAGCGGAAGAAATGCCGACGCCGGAAGAACTGGAAGCGGCGATCCGCCCGCAACTGGTGAAGGCGTTCAAGCCGGCCTTCCTGGGCCGCCTGAAAGTGGTGCCGTACTACCCGCTGGGCGACGATGTGCTGGCCAGCATCATCACCCTTAAACTGGACCGCATCGGCCAGCGCGTCGCCGCCAACCACAAGGCGACTTTCCACTACGACGATACGCTGGTGGAAGCTGTGCTGGCGCGCTGCACGGAAGTCGATTCGGGCGCCCGCAACGTGGACAATATCCTGAATGGCACGCTGCTGCCTGAGATTGCGGAAGCGGTGCTGGCGAAGATGGCGGAGGGAAGTGCGATCGGCCGCATCGAAGTAGCGGCCGACCAGCAGGGGAATTTCAGCTACAGCGTAGCCTGATCAGTTGGACGGGGAGATGCCCAGCATCTCCTCGATGTGCTGCAGCGAGCTGGAGTCTTTCACCACGCTGCGCAGCCAGGTATGCAGGTCCTGTTCGCCGGCATCGGCGGCCTTGTCCGCAAAGTAGGAAACAGGGCTGTGCGGCTCGGTGCGGCGGAAGAAGCTGGCGATCTCGCGCAACTGGGTGATGGCCTGGGCGCGCGAGGTGACCGGGCCGGTGGCTTGCGGCGCAGCGCCGGCTACCGGCTGCGCGATGATGATCTGCTCACCGGCAGGCGCCACGCCGAGCGGCGTGCTGACCGTGGCCGGCAGGCTGGCATGCGAAGGCATGGCATCGATCATAGCCTGCACGGCATCGCGTGCAGCGGCAAAACCGGGGCTGTCCTTGCCCAGGAATTCGTCCGACACCTGTTCCAGTTCTTTCAAGGCATCCATGCAGTAACGTGCGTCGGTGGCGAACTGTTCGCGGAAGCGCGGCGAATTGCGCGAGCGCGCAGTTTCCATATCGGCCAGCTTCGGCCAATCGGGGTTGCGCGCATGTTCCGGCAGGCTGGCCTGCTTGCGCGCCATGTCGAAATCGATGGCGGAAAACGCTGTGCCCTGTCCTTCGGTCAGCGGCATTTCGCGCAGCAGGGTAGGGGTACGGCCCAGGATCCAGGCCAGGTTGCCGACGCGTTGTTCCATATCGTCGCCATCCGGTTCCGGATACAGGCCGTTGTTCCAGTATTCGCGGATCAGGCCCGCCAGCAGGCGGAACGATTCGCCCAGGCCCTGCATGCGGTGCTGCTTGGCTGCCGCTTCCGCCATCCAGACCGCCACGCGCAAGTCTTTGCTCTTTTCTCCGAGCAGGGCGGCGCAGCGCTTCACCACGAAAGCCCAGTCGGCCTCTTTCAGTTCGGTGACCCATTCGCCCTGCTCCAGCGATGGATCGTCAAAGCGGCGCGCCTGCGCGATAGCGTCGAAGTCGCTGGAGAAGGACAGGTCTTCACCTGCCGGTTGTGCCGGCGAAATCGGCGCCAGCAAGGTTTCTGCGTTAAACATGGATATCTCCTCGGTTACTGCGCCATGCGGAATTCAATACGGCGGTTGCGTGCGCGGCCCTCGACGGTGTCGTTGCTGGCGATCGGGCGATCCGGGCCGGAGCCGGATGCGACCAGGGTTTCGGCTGGAATGCCCTTGCCGGCCAGGTAGTTGCGCACCGCTTCGGCACGCGCCTGCGACAGGTTCTGGTTGCTGGCGCGCAGGCCAACGTTGTCGGTGTGGCCGATGATTTCCACCTTCTGGCCTTTCAGCTTCAGCATGGCCGAGCCCATCTCGTCGAGGATGGCCTTGCCGGTTGGCGTCAGCACGGCCTGGCCGCTTTCGAATTCGACGATGCGGTTGGCCAGCGTGCGGTCCAGCACGCCCTGGTCGGCGGCCGACACGCGCAGGCCGTTGGTGACGGTGTAGGTGGGATTGAGGCGGGTCGCAAAGGCGCTGGCGATGCCCTGGCGCTGCGCTTCGTTGGCGACTTCGCCGCGCACGCTGACGGTGGTGCCGTCGATCTTGAGCTGGCCGCGGCTGACCTGTTTCAGGTCCGGCGTAATCAGCTTTTGCACATAGTCGCTCCAGTTGGCGGGCGTGGTGACCTGGCCCACGGTGATCTGGTCCAGCACCTTGTCGGCGCCGTAGACTTCACGCAGCTTGGCCAGCACGGCGGTCTTGCTGGCTTCATCGGCCACGGTGCCGCTGGCGACGACCTGGCCGGGTACTTGTGCCTGCACCGCAAAGGCGGCGCACAGCAGGAGGAAGGGAAGGTAACGCATATCAGTTTCCAATAAAGGAAGTGCGCAGCGAATCGTGCGCAGATTTCAGGGAAAGTCCGGGATTGGCAAGGTAGGCCGATACCTTCTGTATCGCATAGTCTTCATTGACCTGGTCCTCGACCCATTCGACGTCGTCGAAGGAGATGTGGTGGCCTTCGCCGACTTGCGGGTCCATGATGCCCAGCAGGGTCTGCGGCGACGCGCCGCTGAAACCGAGCACCAGTACCGGCTTGCCTTCCAGCCGCGTGACGAACAGCGACAGCTCGAAGTCGGCGCGCGCCAGGAATGGCGTCACCACATGCATCCAGAACGCCGCCACCAGGTAGCGGTACATCGGGTCGGTCGGCAGCGGCAGCACCAGGCTCTTTTCCAGCCGGCTCGAGCTGCTTGCCATGACCGGCTGCAGCAGGATGCCCAGCGCCAGCAGCACCTGGCGCACGCTGCCGGTAAAGCCGGCCTGCGCCAGCATGCCGTCCAGGCCGCCGACCGTCTGCAGCTCGAGGAAGTCGGCAAACGCCGCCTCGTAGGCGCTGGCGCGGGTGTCCAGTTCCACGGTATTGCCGTTCAAGGCTTGCAGCGGCGCGGCCGCATCCTCCGCGTTCAGCACGCCGCCGCTCAGGTTTTCCAGGCGGTTCCACAGGCGTGTCAGCACCAGCGGGCTGTTGGCGGCGAAGGACGTCGGTTCCTCGATGTCGATGCTGCCCGCCATCAGGAACGGGAAGCGGCGGCTCGACTGGTCGCTGCTGGCCGCAATATGGCCGGCGATCGCGGCACGGCGGCGCGGCCCGAACAGGGCGAAGTGCAGCGGCTGCACGGCATCGTAGGTCAGCTTCCAGCGCGCGTCGGTGCTCAGCATGTCCATCGAGCGCGCCATCCAGTCGTCCATCATCTGCAGCACTTTCGGGTCGCTGCCGCCTTTTACGAAGTCAGCCCGGCTTGGAATCTTGCCGAAGTAACCGATAGCAGCAGCGCGACTCATTGCGCACCTCCTGCAGCAGCAATGGCAGGCTCGCCGCCGGCGCCGGCCGGCGCCGGGCCGCCGACCACGGTGTCGGGCAGGCGCAGCTTGCGGAAGCCCTGGCTGGCCTGCGCCGGAGCCGCAACCGGGGCCGGTGCGGAAGGCAGCAGGCGCAGGTTGGCCGCCACGGTCACGCCGCCGTTGGTCCAGTTCAGCTCAAAGCTGCCGTCCGGGCGGCGCTTGCGCTGTGCCGCATCGATCATTTTCTTCAGGCCGAAGTGGCCGTTTTCTTCCAGGATCACCACTTTCTTGCCGTCAGGCGTGAAAGCGGAAATGCGCGCACCAGGAACGCCTTGCGGGTTGGGCCATACCATCGGCACCCATGGCTGTTGCTGGCCTTTCCAGCGTACCGACTGGCCATCGATTTCGATGGTGTATTCGCTGACGCCGGTCACGGCAACGGTCTGCAGCTCGAAGCGGGTTTGCGCTTCTTCGCTGCTGGCGGCCTGGTTGGCGACACCGTTGGCGCTGAGCGGTGCGATCCAGCCCGGGAAGGCGGTAGCGACGGCAGGCGACAGGGTAATGCCCATATTGGCCCAGGTCTTGGCGCTCAGCGAGTCGCCGCGGCGTACCACCAGCGGGCCGATGGTCGTGTTGAAGAACTTCGCCACCGCGCCTTCCGGGCCGAACACCTGGCCGATTTCGGCATTGCTTGCTTCCAGTTTCGATTCGGTCGCGAACGGGTACTTGGTCTGCAGGTCGCGGCGGAACGGCTCCAGCACCTGCGCGGCCCACACCTTGTTGATCTCGGCTTCGGTCGGCTGCACGATCACGGCAAAGGTTTGCATCAGCGGGCGCACCAGCAGCGGACGGATGGCCTGCTTCTGCGGGTCGCTCATGCCGACCAGCATCTGCTCGTCGACATATTTCAGCGCGTCGGCCAGTTCCGAGCCGCTGCCATCGAGCGTCTGCTGCATCAGCTGCTTGGCGCCCGGGCCAGGGTCGCCCTGGTTGCGGATCTGGTTGAAGCGGGCGCGCAGCTTGCCCAGGCTGTCCATATAGCCGCGCATCAGCGACGCATTGTTATCCTTGGTCACGACCAGTTGCGCCACGCCGGAGAACTCGCGGCCGACAGGACCCAGCGGCAGCGGAGCGCCCGGCTGGCCCTGCGGGTTGGCCGGCAGGTTGATGTTCACTTGCGAAGGCTTCTGGCGCAGGATGGTTTCGCGGAACCAGTCGCCGATGCCGCGCTTGGCGCGCTGCATGCCGCTATCGAGCAGGGAAGGGTTGTCCCACGAGGTTTCCTGGTACACGGTGGTGACCAGCTTGGAAATCGGCGAAGTCTGCGGGTCGCCCAGGCGGTTCATCGCGGTGGCTGCCGCCTCGAAACCGTTCAGGTCCTTGATTGCCACGCCTTGCAGGAACTTCTGCCATTCTTTGGCATAGTCGTTCTTGTACAGGTCGACCAGCGCTTTCTGGATTTGCTCAGGGCTGCCTTCCAGCGTCAGGTCGTCCTTGGCGGCGGTTTTCAGGACCCAGTCGGCACTTTGCAGTTCGTGGTTGGCGGCGTCCTTGAAGGCGTCGCGCACATAGCCTTCCCATGCCGCACGGGTGAAGGCACCCGAAATCGAATAGCTGCCCAGCACCAGTTCACGGTCCTGGTCGCCCACGATGCGGGCCACGGTCATGGCAGGGAAGCGGGTCGCGGCACGGGCCTTGACGTCGGCGTACACGCGTTCGCGCGCCGGCATGCCGCGTACCACGCCGCGCAGCGTGTTGCGCGTCTGGTCGACCAGGGCCAGGCGGTTTTCCACCGTCGGCCAGGACGTATCGTTGATTTCGGCCAGGTAGAAGGCGATCAGGCGTTCCGCGCTGCGGATCATCTGCTCGCGCGGCATCGCGCCGCGATTCGATTCCAGCCATACACGCCAGAAGCGGGTCAGTTGGTCGTTCAGGTGGCTGGCTTCGGCGCGCGATTTATCGCCCAGCATCAGGTAGGTTTTCAGCGCGTTGTAAGCGTCTTCCACATTTTCAGGCGAGGCGTCCTTGAACTGCTGCGGGCCGGCTTGCGCTACGGCCGGCGCCGGCGTTGCCGCCGTGGCAGTCGCGGAGGCCGCCCCTGCGGCACCGGAGGTTGCCGGCGTTGCAGCGGCATTGCGCACCAGCGGTTGCAGGCGCTCTGCGTTGGCATTGACTTCGCCGAGGAAGGTTTCCAGCGACTGGCCAACGGGCTTCAGCATCACTTCGCGCACGCCCGCGAAGTATTCTTCGCGCAGCTTGCGCTCCAGGTAGGCACCCTGGTACAGGCCCAGGCTGACCGACAGCGGACGGTTGTCGCGGAAGCGGTCCAGTTGTTCGATGCGGTCCTGCAGGATTTCCAGCGCTTCCAGTCGTGCCGCCAGGTCAGGACGCTGCTTCTGCAGCTTGACTGCCTTGTCCAGGTCTGCCTGCACATTGGCCACCAGGGTGCGGTTGCCCATGTAGGACCAGCTCCAGCCGCCCAGCAGCAGGCCGGTCAGGGCCACGGCGCCGAAGAAGGCGGCGTAACGCATGCGCACCTTGGCCGGGCTGGCGTACTGCGCCACCAGGTTCTTGTCCGCAAAGATCACGTTGCGGAACAGCTTGAGCAGGAAGTAGCCGTGCTGCTGCTCGCTGCCGTGATGTTCCTCGCGCTTCAGGCTCAGGTCGAAGCGCTGCGCCACGCGGTGCGAGGTAGCGGAAACGCCTTCACCTTCCTGCAGGGCGCTGGTGAAGTAGAAGCCGCGGAACACAGGCTTGAACTGGAATGGATTTTCTTCGAACAGGGTGGCGATAAAGGTGCGCAGCGGCGCCTTGACCGAATTGAATTCCAGCGGGAAGGTGAACACGCCGGACGGCAGGCGTTCGCGCCATTGCAGGGCCATATTGGCCAGGCTCATTTCCTTCAGGCCTTCGTACAGTTCGTCGAAGCGGGCATCGAACTGGCGCAGCAGCTCTTCGTTCGGCTGGTTCTTGTGGTAGGGCAGGGTGGCGCCCCACACGCGGTCGCGCTCACCGATTTCGGAGTCGTGGAAGAAGTCGGTGAAGCCGTTGATCAGGTCCGCCTTGGTGAAGACGACGTAGACCGGCGCATGCACTTCCAGCTTTTCGGTCAGTTCCTGCACGCGCTGGCGCAGGTTCTTGGCCAGCTCGATCGCGAACTCGGGGCGCTTGCCGGTCAGTTCGGCGATGCTGACGGCGATGATGATGCCGTTGATGGGGGCTTTCTTGCGGTATTTCTTCAGCAGGCCGAGGAAGCCGAACCATTCGGCACGGTCTTCATCGTTGACCGCGTAGCGGCCGGCGGTATCGAGCAGGATGCCGTCGGTGGTGAAGAACCAGTCGCAGTTACGGGTACCGCCCACGCCTTGCACGATGCGGCTGCCGGCCAGCGGGAATTGCAGGCCGGAGTTGGCGATCGCCGTGCTCTTGCCGGCGGCCGGGTTACCGATGATCATGTACCACGGCAGCTCGTACAGGGCGGCGCTGCCGGAGCGCAGTCCCAGCTTGGACGTCTTGATGGTCTGGATCGCATCCAGCATGCGCTTGCGCAGGGCTTCCGTTTCATGGCGCGGCGCCGGTTCGGCCTTGGCCGGCGTTGCCACGGCCTGCTGCTCCAGCATGCTGCCCAGCTGGCTGGCGGCGCGGCGCGCGCGATAGCGCCGCCATGACCAGACCATTATGCCAAGCAGCAGGGCGGCTGCCAGTACGGCAAAGGCCAGGGTGAATGGCAATTCCAGCAGTGCCGCCGCCACCAGCAGGAATGCCGCGAAGGCAAGCCAGCCGTAGATCAGGAAGGCGGTGCGCGAGGTCAGGATTTCCCGGATTCTGTGCATCATTTTTCTACTCTTGCAAGGTTAGCTAAGGGATGGCGCTTTACTTGCCGGGGCCGGGAGCGGGCCGACCAGCAAGGCGTAACGTTGGGTTGGGTCGCTGTTGGCCAGGGCGAGCGCGAAGCTGCCGCTGTCCATGGCCTGTTCGTGGGCCAGCGCAATCGCGGCCAGGCTGCCGACGGCGCCCGTGTGGCCGCAGGCGGCACCGACGCAGGCCAGCGAAGTGTTGGCGTCCAGGCCAGGCACAACGGCCTCGACGCATTGCATCAGGTCCGACATCAGCGCTGCCCGATGGGCGGTATCGGCTGCAACATAGGCCGGCTTCTCGCCATTGGCATGGGCCAGGGCTTCTTCGGCCAGCTCGCGCAGCGTTGCGTCTTCCTTCGCGTGCAGGGCCAGCAGGCGCAGCTCATCGCCGGCGTCCTTTGGCGACTGCAGCAGGATGCCTGCCGCGCCTTCTGCCGGCATGCGGCCGTTCGGATTGCGAGGACCATACAGCTTGCCGTTGACGGCCAGGTGTTCGATGGCGTCGGCATCGATATCGGAGCCGCAGGCAAGCACCAGGTTGATTGCCGGGGCATTGGCGACCGGCGCCTGGGCCGACACGGCGCGCAGTGCGGCCAGCGTTGTTGCCGGGGCAGGCGGCGCCTGGGTGGCGGAGGCATGTGCCGCCGCCGCAGGCTGGCGGACCAGCAGGCGATCCTTCGGCCAGCCTGCTTCGGCGGCGCAGTGTTCCAGCCAGCGTGTAGCCAGTACCTGGGTAGTGGCCGGCCAATCCGCAGGCAGCAGGGGAAGCATTTGCAGCACGCTTTCGCTGCCGAGCGCAGTGGCGCGCGCAGCGAGGTTGGCTGCGACATCGCCACCGAGGGCCATGGCGCGCAACTGCTGCGCCGCTGGGGTGCGCGGAGCCGGCTGCAGGGTAGACAGCCATTCCTCCAGCGGTTCCATGTCGATGTCTGCCACGCGGCCTGCCAGCAAGGGGAATCCCTGCATATCGGTGAGTTCGGGGTCCAGGTCAAGCCGGGCTTCGCCTTCCGCGATGGCGGCTGCCAGTTCGGGCGGCGAATCGCCGTGCGCCATGCGCAGGGCAGTGCCGGCAATTGCCAGCGGTTGCCATGGCGCCGCAGCATCCGCCGCCTGAGCCGGGCCGCTTGCATTGCCTGCCTGCAGTTCCGGCGCACCAGGCGTAGCGGCGGGCGCTTGCGCACCACCGGCACCTGCCGCAGGCACATCCGCTTCAGCAAACGTTTTGCGGGCCAGCACAAAGCTCGTGATGAGCGTCAGCGGCATGACCAGCATGGCCAGCGCCAGATCGCCCGTATCGGGCATGCGTGTGGTGCTGCGCCAGTACCATACCGCACCGATCCAGCAAAGACCGAAAACCCCAATCACCAGCAAGCTGCGTTTCAACCAGTTCTGCATGCCTGTCTCACACTGCGTCCGTCGAGTTTTGCTGGCTGGCGATCAGCGTGGCGCCGCAACTGGTCTTGTCGCCATGACGCGCCACCGGCTTGCCGTCCACGATCAGGGTCTGGTCACCGCTGGTAATGGTGGTGTCGCCATGCACCGGGCAGGAAACCTTGTGGCCCATGCAGGCGATCGGCTTGCCGCCGCTATCGCTCTGCTGCGATGCTTCGACCACGGTGCCCTTATGTGTCGTCTTGTCGCCTAACAGGATCAGTGCTCCAGGCATTTCTAACTCCTATTTCTTTCTCACGCCGTCCACACGCAGTTCCGTGTGTCCGAAATCCATCATCTTCCAGCGGCCGCCCCAGGTCAGGCCCAGGCTCTCGGCCACTTCACCAAACAACTGGTAACCGCGCATGGCCCACGGATCACGCTCCGAGATCACCAGCTTGCCGTCGCGCAGGAAGGCGCAGTCGGCAGCCAAGCCGTATTGGTGCCAGCTCTGGAAAGCCTTGGCATTGGTTACGTTGCTGCCTTGCGCCGCCAATGCGTCCTGGCGCTCGGGGCTGCGGTAGCCTTCCAGCAGCGCCATGTCGTAACCGTGGCGTTCCTTCATGATGCGGAACGCCTGCAGCAAGCGCTGCGAGTAATCCTTGTCCAGCAAGGCCCAGTCGCGGCTCGCCGATACCAGGTTAGGGCGCACGACTTCGACCTCCGGCGTCATGAACAGCATTGGCGGCAGGGCCGGCGGCGGCACCAGCTGTTCGCCATGCAGCAGGTCCGCTACCTGCTGGTTCGCTTCGCGTACCGGCGCATCGAAACCGCCCACCATGGTGCGGCTGCTCGCCATCCATGCCACTCCGGCCGGCAGCAGCATGATCACCAGCGCCGCGAGGGCGGCCCATTTGTGCTCGCGCAGGAAGTTGCCGCCCTGGCGCACGGCCATGGCCGATTCCGAGCCCAGTGCGCCTGCCTGCGCACCGCCGCGGCGCGCGATGTTCTGCACACCGCGCTGAAAACGGCTGCCCACCAGCTCCAGGCGGCGCGAGACGTAGGCCCGCCCCGCAGGGAACAGGACCATCCAGCTCAGTGCGCAAGCCAGCAGGAAATACAGCACGACGGCGACGACCACCACAATTGACCTCTGGAATCTAAATTACTAATTTGATAACATCGCGGGCGTGTGTCGCCTTAGCAATAAATTATTGCGGGAAAGTATATCTTGAAGTTCTGATAATCCGCTTTTGCGCGGTTTTCAATCGTGCGCACCCCCTGTTTCAGGCTGCACGCCCTAGAGTGCGCACCTTTTTCCTGGGATAAAGTATATTAATGATAACCTTTGCCAGGAGTAATCCATTGTCATCAAGCAACGAAACCCGGAAACCGGCAGGCCGTCCCAGCCTGCTTTCGGAAGAGCAGAAAATTGCTCTTGAGAATCAACCTGCGTCTCCGGCGACCATTGAAGCGCCGGCTGCGGAAGCGCCCCGCCGCAAGCACCTGTGGGTGGCCGGCGGTGTGAGTGTGCTGGTTGTCGCTGTCGCCGTGGCGTTCATGTCGTTCGGCGAAAGCGAGCCAACGGCTGAATCGCTGGCCGTGGCGCCGGCACCCGCGCCAGCAACCACACCAGCAACCACGCCTGCGGCTGCACCGGCAACTGCGCCTACGCCCACGCCAGCAGTCGTGGAAACTGCGCCACCAGCAGACGCCTCGCCACTGGCCGCACTGACGGCATCGACGCCGCAAGTCGCCGCCATCATCGACGAAACGCCGCCACCTGTTGCAGGCAAGCCGAAGGAGTCCTTGAAGCAGATGCTGGAAAGCGGTACTCCAGCCGCGGCCAAGCCTGCAGCGGCCAAGGCGATCCGCAAGCCGGTCAAGGAAAAGCCAGCCAAGGAAGTCGAGCACCAAGGAGGCGCGCCTTCTGCTGAAGAGGAGAATGACGTTCAGCTACTGGCGGCGTTGGTTGCCCACGCCAAGTACGACACTTCGGCCAACGCACGCCTGCCTTTGTCGAAGGCGCTCGAGCAGTGCAAGAAGCAGGTCAAGCAGGATGCCGCCCGCTGCCGCATCCGCGTCTGCGAAGGCCGGTGGAAGAAGAACGAATGCCGCGTGTACAGCCGCAGCAAGCTTGAGAAAACAGCGACGGGCGCATGATGGCCGTTGACGGCTGGCGCTGCCGCGCGCCGGCCTATTTGGCTACCTTGCGTTTCTGGCCTTCCAGCCATCCGGCCGGCACTTTCCCGAGTAGCGCATCATCCCTCTTCAGGTTGGTCCAGGTGGCACCACCGTCAGCAGAGTAGATCAGCAGATTGGGATAGTCGTCGGAGATATCGAGGATACCGGCCAGCCAGATCTGTTTGCTATCCACGACGTAGCTGCTCACCAAAGACGACAATCCCTGCGGCAGTTTCGCCTTCTTCCATTTCTTCCCGTCTTTTGAAGTCAGGAGAGTCTGTTCGATGGAACCGGTGATCCACCAGCCGCCATGCGTTGAGCGGCCCAGTTCAACGAGCAAATCCGGATCGCCGAGCTTGGCAGTCAGGCTTACCCTGCAGGTTCGCGGATCGATAGAACGCATGTAATGACCCAGCGGTTCCTGCTCAACTCAAGCCGCTAATCTAAATGCCTCAGCGGGTGTTTTCATGCCCAGTGCCTGGTGCGGGCGCTGGTTGTTGTAGAACCCAATCCAATCGCCAATAACCCGGCTGGCGTGCTGCAAAGTCTCAAAGCGGTGGCGATGCACGCATTGCTCCTTCAATGTGCGAATCACGCGTTCCACCATGCCGTTCTGCTCTGGGCAATGCGGCGTGATGAATTCCTGGCGCAGGCCGTAGCTGCGCACCAGCGCGGTGTAGCTGCGGCTAGTGAAGACCAAACCGTTATCGGACCGCAGCAAGAACGGCGCCGACACTCGGCCCAGCGTGCCATAGCGGGCAATGAGTGCCTGCTCCAAGGCCGCTTCCGCTGTCTTGGCTTTGCCCGATCGAGACAAATGCCAGCCAAGCAGTTCGCGGGTGTGGCAGTCAATCACCAAAGCCAGTACCAGCCAGCCGTCTCGGCCGGCCCAAACGCGGCATAGGTCCGTCGCCCAGCGTTGATTCGGCGCCGTGGCCACGGAAGGCAAAGCCTGTACGCGTGGACGGAACCCGATCGGTCGCTTCTTCACTTGCCATCCGCGCAGTTGGAAGATGCGCTGCACGGTGTTCTTGTTGAAGCCCAGAAGAGCCGCAACGGTGCGATAGCCGAACGATGGCTCCTCGTTGATCATGGCCTTGATCGGCTCGGCAAAGCGCGGCTGCACCTTCGGCGCCGCCTTGACGGACTTGTAGTACACCGTCCGGCGCGGCATGTCGAACCACTGGCACAGCTTATTGATCGAAACATTGAATCCATCTTCTGCTAGTCCCTGGCGGATCGTTTCGATCACTTGTCTTCCTCGCCCAGCAGGGACGCCAGCTTTTTTCGAGCACGCAGTTCAAGCATCGCTTCACCGTACGCTTCCTGCAGCTCTTTGATCTGCCGTTCATACTGCTCGCGCACGTCCAGCGGCTTGGCCCGCAAGGCGTTCTCCATGCCCCGCTTCGCCTCGTCGACCCATTCTTCGATCTCAGACGGCGGCATGTCGAAGGCCCGACTGGCCTCTGCTACCGTCGTTTTGCCCTGAATGATCTCCGTAACCAGTGCCGCTTTGCGCTTGGCCGTCCAACGCTTTACTTCTTCTTCCATAACCATGCTCACGTGATGTCCTTTCTGTATTATTACCTGAGCAGGAATTCACTGGGTCATTACA
>JBCNOX010000102.1:0-12249 GCA_039593645.1 Pseudoduganella sp. | reverse complement strand
CCATCCCGAACAGGACCGTGAAACGACTCTGCGCCGATGATAGTGCTGCAACCAGTGTGAAAGTAGGTTATCGTCAGGCTCTTATTAGAAAAGCCCGCTAGGCATGTGCCAGCGGGCTTTTTGCTTTTCAAAACCGGTAAACCGGGGTCTGACCCGTAGGGTCAGACCCCCTCTGCGCGTGGGCTGGTGGTGTTGGTTCTGGGCCTTTGACTTTCGTCGAACGTCAAAGGCCTAGAACCCAACCCAAACTTCTGAACAGACAGGGTCTGACCCTGCGGGTCAGACCCTGGTTTACCGGTTTTTGCTTTATATTTCTGGCATGTCGACATTAACCCATGCCTATCACTACGCCTTCGCCTCAGGATTAACCGAAGCCGGCCGTCCCCACCTCACCCTTGCCACGTCGAATGCCAACGACCGGCCGCATTTCTTCGAAGGCCGTTTGCTGCAACCGCGCCTGGCCGCCGAACTGCTGACTGCAGTGCACCTGATCGTTGGGGCGCGATTCTTCCTGCCCGCGAACTCGCTGGCGAAGGTTCTGCGCCTGGCCGACCCGGTGGTGACGTGCGGTGAAGGGGCGTTAAGGTTCGAGGGATTTTCCGGATGCTGCAGCACCTATATTCGTGCCGACTTCTTGCCAGGTGCGTACGACGGAGACATCCTCGGCAAAGGCACGACCAACGTCGACTTCAACGCGCCGATGCGCGCTGCACTGGCGCGTGTTCGCGACAGCGAGGGTATGGACCTGTCGGTCGGCGCCGAAGGCGTGACCATCAATTCCGTCACCGAGACCAAGGTGGAACTGCCGCTGCGCTGGCTGCGCGGCATGCTGGAGGTGCAGTCCTACCAAGCCGGCATGCGCTTGCGGCACACGATGAACGGAATGGAGGCGCTGCGCTTCCTGCGTGCCTTGCCGCGCAACGCGAATGGCCGCACGCCCTTGTGGATCGTTGCCGGCCCGATGGGCCTACGCGTGACGGCACAATCTTCTTCGGACGGTGTGCGCATGACGGACAGCTCGCGGCTGCGCGTGCTCGAAACGCTGGCGCCAAAAGCGAAGTCGGTCGCGCTGTATGCGGACGAAGCGCAGCAATCCAGTGCCTGGGTGCTCGATTTTGGCCACGCTCGCTTGACCTTGGCACTGAGCGCGGAAACCTGGCGCGGGTTTTCGGGCGAGGGCCAATCCCTGCGCGCCTTGTTGCGCGCTTCGGGCTCGACGGCCTTATCGTCCGTGCGCGCGCAGCTCAACTGGCAGGCCGCACTTGACCCATCTGCGATCGCCACCTCGCTGGCCTTGCCGACGGACGAGGTCTCCGATGCGCTGCGCGTGCTCGGCGCCACCGGGCTGGTCGGGTTTGACGTGGCGGCGAACAGCTATTTCCACCGGGTGCTGCCGTTTGACCTGGCTTTGGTGGACGACTTGAACCCCCGCCTGGCGGCGGCGCGGGAATTATTGGAGCAGCAGGCAGTGAAGATCATCAGCAACGATCCGGTTGAGGCGCAGGTGGGCGAACACCGTGTGCGCGAAGTCGCGCAGGAAATGCAGTGCACTTGCCCGTGGTTTGCCAAGTACCAGGGCGGGCGAGGGCCATGCAAACATGTGTTGGCGGTGGAGGCAACGCGATGAGCTTCCAGCCCACTAATGAACTGGAGACCTTGATCTATGCCGGCGACGGGGATGCAGTGCTGGCCCTCCTCGAGGGTATGCCTGTTGCGGAGCGCTCGGCCCAGGCCGAACGCCTTGGGGTAGTGGCCGATCTGATGCGCTATTGGTGGTGGAACCGTGAAGTAGTCCACGCCAGCTGGGGCATGCTCGCCACCGAGGGACAGCGCGATGCGCTGGCTGTCGCGGCCCTGGTTTGCGCGCAGGCAGAGCAGGCGTCGCGTTACCGCCTTTCCGCAAAGCGAGCGGTGGAGGTTGTGAGACGCATGCGGCCGGCGGGAGCCGCCAGCCTTGCGCGCGAATTTGCCGGCAAGGGTCATATTGCAGCGGCATTGCAGCTCGCGGCTGAAGGACTGTCGCCATACGTATTTGATGACGAGGGCGTCACGCAGCTGATCGCAATGCCGCGCTGGAATCATTACACACGCGAATACCTGGTCGAAAATAGGGAAACGCTGCAACCGGTGCTGCTGAAAATATTTGAAGTTGAAGGCAACAGCGAAGATAACCTGGCCGGTATCGACAAATACTGCAAGACCGATCGGACCTGGGCCTGGCAGCTGGAGCGGCTTTGTGAGGATGGATGGTATTCCCGCGCCCAACTTCTGGACTGCTGCCTTGGCACGCTGGAGCGGGACTGGCCGCAGTTCCGCGCTGGCTGGTTTTCTCGTTTCCACGACCAATTGGCGCCGACGCTGGAGGAAATGGCGCCGAATGCAGCGCGCTACCTCGGCCTGCTGCAAAGCCGGATTCCACCGACCGTCACGCTAGCCCTGAAGGCGTGCGCGAAGCTGTTCGACAAGAAGGTGCTGGAGCAGAAGGAGCTGTTGGAAGCACTGCCACCCGTGCTGCTTTCCGCAGTCAAGGCCCAGATCACTGCGGCACTCAAGATACTGGATTCTGTGGTGAAACGCGATCCGGCTAGTGCGAATGCCGCGTCGCTGGTCGCTATTGCCGGCCTGCAGCATACCGACCCCGATGTGCAGCAGGCAATCGTCGAGCGTATTGCCAAATGGGGCATGGATGCCGACGGGCGGGAAGCGCTGCAAGGCATGGCGCCTTACGTTGTCGCGAGCGTCAGGCCGATGCTCGATGGGCTGCTTGCCAGCGGCCCTGTTCCTGCGGTTGCCGAATGGCGTGAAATCGTCCTGCCCCAGAGCGCCAGACCGATGTCGCCCCTGGATCCGTCCCGCGCGTTGCCGGTACCGGCTTCGTTGGATGACCTGGTGGCCATCTGCGCGCGCCTGCTTGAAGACGAAAGCGATCTTGACCTGTTCGAGGTGGCCTTTGCCGCCTTGTTACGTGCCATGCCATTCACGGACGAGAATCGCGCACGCTTCGCACCGGTCCTCAAGCGCGCGCGCAAAGTGAAGATGGATCCGTACGAGATGAAGTCGTGCGTCTCCGGAGAATTTGCCCGTTTCCTGCTGCGCGTCGTCGCGGGCGAGCAGCTCGAATGCACCCACGGACGCAAGGGCGCCCTCGGCGTGCTGGTTGAGCGATTCGAGGATGCAAGCACATTCGACCTCGCGACGCATCGCGGCGGCTTCATCGACCCGGCGGTGCTGGTGCAGCGCGCGATGGAGCTCGGCGCCGCGGTGGAGCGGTTGCCGCTGCGCGTGCAGGTGCGTGCATTGTTGCGCCTCGCACCAATGGAAGATGCGGCGATGCTGGCCGCAGCGCGGGGACTGACTGCGACACCGTTCAGCCAAGCCTTGTGCTACGCGCTGGGAGGCGATTGGCCGGCGCAGCCGGATCAGGCATTATGCCTTGCGGCCTCTCGCATCCGCCACCCTCGGGCGGACGATCCGGTCGCTTCACGGACCTTCGGCACTGGGCTTCCTGATGGCGCCATGGCGGCCCGGGTCGTGCTGTACAACGAATTCGTGAAATCGCAGTATGGGGACTTTGTCCGTGCTCGCGTGAACGTGCCGGCACCCCAGCCCGCAGTGGACAGCCTCCTGCTTGCTCCCTACCGCTACCAGGATTTCTGGAACGCTTCGGAAGCGCTGATCCTGTTCGGCGCCTCGTTGTTCCCTTCAAGCCACGAAGCTGTGTACGCCGATGCTTTGCCCGGACTGGCGCAAAACCTGCAATATGCGGACGTGCAGTGGCATCATGGCGCCTGGGTGCGTTTGCTGGGTGAGCCGGTGACGGAAATGACGCCAGCTGCGACCAAAACGCTGGCACTGGCCCTGATGGGCAAGGATCCAGGCCGCCTGGCGCGAGCGGTCGATGCTTTCGTTGCGGCCAGCCTGGACGGACGGCTGGATGTGGAAGCGCTAGGCCAATCCTTGCTCGACCTGATTCCGCTGGAATACTTCATGGCGGCGCGGCTTGCTGCCAGCCTGGCGATGTCGGCGGCGGCCGATCCGGGCATGCCGCCCGTGGTGTTGGCCCTGCTCGGGCGGCTGTGCGCCATGCCGGCCGGCGAAGTTCCGCGCGATATGGCGAAGCTGCTGCAACTGATGCAGGAACTGGTGCTGCAGTACAGGTTGCGGCCACAGGCTGCGGCGCTGGCGGATCTCGAAAGCCTGCGGCTTACCGGCAAGGCGCATACCGTGAGGCGGTCCTTGCTGGAAGCTGTCACGCTCCCGCATGCAGCGTGAGCGTGAATTCGACGCCGCCTGCCACATTGCGCACCGCCACGGTACCGCCCATCTTGGCCATGTAGGTCTTGACCACGAACAGGCCCTGGCCACGGTTGGCACCTTCATCCTGTCCGGACACGCCGTACTCGAACACCTTGTCGATCAGCTCCGGCGCGATCGCTTCGCCTTCGTTTCGGATGGCGAGGCTGGCGGTTCGGCCATCCGTCGCCAGCGTCATGACGATGGGCGTGCCGGGAGTGCGGTGGCGGTTGGCGTTGTTCAGAATGTGGGTCACCACGTCTTCCAGGGAATAGGGATCGGCGCGAACCAGGATCTGCGTCCCGCCTTCATAGCGGACGTCGGCAATGCCGACGCAGGGTGCGTTGGCCGCCACATCACGCAGGAAAACGTCCAGGTCCACGGTTTCCATTTGTAGCGTGGTGGACTGGAAGGCCTCGCTGGGCGATGCCTGGCCATACAGCACGCGCACTGCTTGCTGCATGCGGTGGATGTAGCGTCCGCTGGGGTCATGCTCGCCGCCGTGCAGCGCCATCAGCGACTGCAACGGCGACATGATTTCGTGGCCGACTGCGTGCCACATGTCGCGTTCCTGTTCGGCGCGGATCGCTTCCTTCTCCACATCTTCACGCACGCGGCGCAACAGGTCGTGCAGGCAGTTGGCCAGCACGCCAAGCTCGTCGCGGCCGCGCAGGTCCGACAGATCGAATTCATCAAGAGCGCCCGCCGTCTTGACCGAGCGGGCCACTTTGTCGGCACGTTTGGTCAGGATGCTGATCGGGCGGATGATTCCGGCTTCCACCACCAGCCATGCCACCAGCAGCGCGCCGAGGATGGCGCCGACAAACCAGGACACACGGGTCGCGACCACGCTCAGGGTATCGCTGACGCTGCGCGCATCGCCGCTCAACTCGATCTCGAAGTTACCGAGCGGAGTGGGCACTGTGGTACGGGTCTGCAGCGCCTTGACGGTGGTGTCGACGGGCAGGTGGCGCACCAGGGTAAGCAGGGCATGCCAGCTTTGATCGTTGCTGCTGCTGGCCTCCGACAGCGTCAATACTTCCTTGCCCTGGCCGTTTCGGATGCGCAGGGTTTCGCCAGGCAGCAGCAGCGACTGCAGGTCGTGCAGCGAGAACAATGGGGTCGGTTGGTCGCGCGCCGTGTCGAACAGCGCAGGACCGTCACCCGGCGGCAGTACGGCAACGCTGACGTTGATGTTCGCCAGGTCTTCCGGCGGCCAGGCCGGCCGGTTTTTGGCGAACAGGGCGTCCTGCAGCACGCCCACCGGCAGGCGTACCGAGAAGAAAGAGCTGTGCTTGCAATCGGTGGCGCCATTCGGGCTGCATGCCGGGCTTTGCCAGATCCAGCCGCGGAAGTCCTTGACCGGGCGGGCGTGCGGTTTGCCTGCGTCGGCTGCGGTGTAGCCGGTCAGGCGGCCGCGGATGCCGCCGTTGTCCGGGTCGCCGGTTTGCTCGAACGGCGCAATCCAGTGGTATTCCTGGCCGCGCAGGCTGACTCTCACATCGACGCGGTGGGCCTGGTCGATTGATTCCTCGCGAATTGGGTGCGCCGCCAGCGGCGGGCTATTGAAAGTCCCGGCCACATAGACAAAGCCGCCTGCCCATGGATTGCTGCCGATGCCAACGCACAGCGTCCCCTTGTCACCGTATTGGGCCGCGCAGCCGGCCATGGCGATGGCTTGCTGGACCTTGGACTGGTCGTCGAAATCCAGCGCGGCATAAGGCAGCAGCACAGGATGCAGGCCGGTGTTGCGGCCGGCCCCGGGGTTCAGCAGCGCGAGCTGGCCGGTTGGATGGCGCAGGGTGGCGGCAATCTGCTCGCGAGTCTTGTAGAAAGAGTGCTCGTAAGCCTGGTAGCTGATCTGCTTTTCCTGCTGCAGCACGGACACTGCCAGCGCCACTGTCGCAATGGCGAGCAGCGGAAAGGCCATGCGCAGGACAATGCGCAAGCGGTAAGGCGTCAGCAGGGAAAATGGGTTCATGCCTGGTCGGTCCAGCGGAAGCCGCGCATCGGAATGTTTTCGATGCACTCGAAGCCGGGATCGATTTCGCGGAAGGCGTCGCGGATGGTGCTCACGTGCTTGCGGATATTGTCGCGGTTGCGGCCACTTTTCACTACTTCGAACAGGTCTTCATAGGAGACCACCTGGCCGCGCCGCTCGAACAGGGCTGCCAGGATGCGCTGCGCCGTCAACGGCAGGTTGATGCGCTGGCCGCGCCAGGTGGGAGTGCGCTGGCGCAGCGGGTCCATGGCCAGTTCGCTGGCCGGGGCGGCAGGCTTGCTGTCCTTGGCTGCGCGCAGGATTTCCAGGAAGGTGTCGATGAAGTCCGCTTCCTCGAAAGTGGTCTTTTGCAGGTAATCCCATGCGTCCAGCGCTTTCATGATCGAGCGGTAGATGGCGGCGGGCATGGCCGACACCACCAGCACCGGCGTGGCATGGCGCTTGTTGATGGCGTTGATGATCGCGACGCCGGCGTGGCGTTCGCGGCCCAGTTCAATGTCCAGCACCACCAGGTCATAGTGTTCGCGCGCGATGGCCGCCTCGGCATCGTCGCGGGTAAACCACTGGTCGACCTGGATGCCGGGGCGCGCCGCGGCGATCCAGCCGGCGAGCTGGTTGCTGGTGGGGAGGTCGTCTTCAATGATGGCTACACGGGTCATGCTGGAAGTATTACCCAAAAGGCGGGCCACCGGCGTGAATTTTTCTTCACAGGCCGGAAGGGAGTGGGCAGGCGGCAGCATTGAACGTTCGCGGCGTCCAGCCGGAAGATGGCTGTACCGGCGCCGTGCCGGGCCAACCCACCAGAAAGGCAATCAATCATGAACAACCGGATCAGTACGATGCTGCAGGCGATTCGCTCGACGCTCGGCCGTGCTGCCAGCAGCATCCATTTCCCTTCCGGCGCCCGCAAGAGCGCCGTGCTGCTCGCCGTGACCGGCGCCGCCGCTTACGGTCTGTACCAGTTTCCCCCAGTGCGCACGGTTGGCCGCGGCGAAGTCGCGGTGCGCACCAATCACCTGACCGGCGATACTTCGATTGTGCGTGAAGGCCTGGCGCTGGACCTGCCGGGCATCCATGAACTGCGCCTGCTGTCGCTGCGCGACCAGACCTATCGTCCCGCTGCTGCCGGCGAAACGCCGTTCCAGTCCGGTGAAGGCCTGTCGCTGGGCCTGGACCTGTCGGTGCGCTATGGCCTGGACCAGGCGCGCCTGGCCCAGTTCGCGCCCAAGCTGCCGGCCGATATCACCCGCGATGTCGTGGCGCCCGACGTGGAAGGCGTGATCTACAAGATCCTGACGCGCTACACCGTGCGTGAAATCTTCTCTTCCAAGCGTGCCGAGATCCAGCAGGCCATCGAAGCCGAGCTGAAGCCCAAGCTGGCCGCCGACGGCCTTGTGCTGCGCAGCGTCACCATCGGCAAGGTCGTGCTGCCGGAAGATTTCAAGGCCGGCATGGAGAAGCTGCTGGCCGAAGAGCTGGCGTCCGAAAAAATGCGCTACACGCTGGAACTGAAGGAAAAGCAGGTGAAGCAGACTGCATTGGAAGCCGAGGCCGAAAAGGTTGCCCGCGAAAAGGCTGCCGAAGCCGCCGCCGCAGAGCAGGTGATCGCCGCCAAGGCGCAGGAAGAAGCCATGCGCCATGTGCTGCCCTTCAAGGAAAAGCAGGTGAAGCAGCGCGAGCTGGAGGCTGAAGCGGAAAAGACTGCCCGCATCAAGACTTCGGAAGGCAATGCCCAGGCCCGCATTATCGAAGCCGCCGGCGAGGCCGATTCGCGCCGCAAGCTGGCCGACGCCGAAGCCTATCGCCAGGAACTGGTGGGCAAGATTGCCAGCGCCCAGATGGAACGCGACGGCGAGCTGTTGAGCAAGCACCCGCTGCTGATCCAGAAAACCATGGCCGACAAGCTGTCGGACAAGGTGTCGGTCATCATCGCGCCGCCACCTGCTGATGGCGGTTTCATTGGCTCGACCCTGGTCGGCGCGCCGAAAACCGCGCACACCGAACGCATTGCTGCCACCGCTGGGGAATAATATGGCCGTTTCGATGCTTGCCGCCACCGTGGCTCTGGCCATCGTGGCCCAGGACCAGCTCCCGCTGCGTGCGGCGCCGCGTGAATCCGCCCAGGCCCAGGCCGTGCTGTGGCAAGGCGACGCGCTGGAAGTACGCGGCACACGCGGCGATTTCCTGCAGGTGTACGACCACCGCCGCGAGCGAGCTGGTTATGTGCGCGCGACACGGGTGCGCCAGGTCGACCTGCAGCCGGCCGCCGCACCGGAACTGCTGGCGGTGATGCGCTTCCTGCGCGATACGCCGGGCGCCGAAGCGCTGGGCATCAGCTACGGCGCCGCCTACCTGAAGGCCGCCGCGCCGCAGGCGATCGATGCCGAGCCGTTCGACGCGATCGGCAGCATGGCCGAGCGGCTGGCGGCGCGTGCTTCGTCGAAACTGTCGCCGCAGGCTGAGACCGCGCTGGCGGCCCACCTGGAAGTGGTGGCCAGCTATGGTGTGGCGATGCGCAGCTACGAGAACGATGGCAAGGTGCGGGTGTGCTACGACGGCGACGCTTTCCGCCGCGTGCTGGCCGTTGCGGCAAGCGCCGAGCAGCGTTATCGCGCCGCGCTGGCCCTGAGCAATGGCGCCTGCATCGACCCGGCGCTGGGCGTAGTCCAGCGCGCCGAGCATGACCGTTGGCGCGCCGACCTGCTCGACATGGTGGACCTGGCGCGCCTGCCGGAGCAAATGAAGAATCGCATCCATATGCGGCGTGCAGCAGTCTGGTCGAGCGTAGCCTTCCAGCGTGCGCGCAAGGGAGAGGACGCGTCGCAGGCTGCCGGCCGCGCGGAACAGGCGCTGGCGGCAGTCAACAAATCCGAACTGGCGGATGAGGACAATGCCGCCTATGCGGAAGCGGGGGTGCGGGTCGGCGCCGTGCGCTGGGCGCTGGAACCGGCGCCGGCTCCAGGCAAGACAACGACCCAGCTGGCGGTGACTGCCGCCCCAGGCCGGCCGGGCGAAACTTGCGTCAGCCTGCAGGGCGGGGGCAAGCAGCTCGCGACCCGCTGCACCTGGGGCGTGGCGTGGATGGCTTCCGCGCGAGCGCACCCGCAGGGTACGGCGCTGGCATTGGCGGTGCAGCCGCTCGATGGCTGGCGCGAGATGTGGCTGTTCCGCCGCCATGGCGACAGTTGGGTGGTGGACGTGCTGCCGCCGGCTTCCAGCGATCCGGACATCGGTTACGCGGAATTCGCGGGTTGGGTGCCGGGCACCGCCAAGATGCTGGCGGCGCGGGAAGTGCGCGCCGAGGGCAAGTTCCGCCGCAGCTTCGAACTGCTGGACATGACGACGCTGGCGACAGAACGCGGTGCCGACAGGCCGGAATCGCTGTCCACCTTCTACAAGTGGCAGGATCCGGCCTGGAAACGCCAGACGGTCAGCTTGCGCTGATTACTGCGGACGGTAGGTCACCTTCAGGTTGTAGGAACCTGCGGTGTAGCCGTTCAGCATGACGTAGACATCGCCGTTGGCGGTCAGGCTGGTGCTGCAGGTCTCGGTCGCGGTGGAGCCGTCCGACTTGCAGCTGTAGCTGCTGGTGGTCGGCACCGAGCCCTTGCGCACGTAGAGGTCGATATCGCCGGTGCCGGTGGTCTCGGCCTTGAAGGTGCCCACGCCGGCCTTGAACGGGCCGAAGGTCTTCTTCTGGTTCAGCGTCAGGCTGCCCGTGAATGTCTCCACCGTATCCGGCTTGACGATGACCGGCCCGTCGCTGCCCAGTTCCACCGCATAGGCGGCAGCCAGCTTGGCAAACTTCAGCGCATGGTCGGCCTGGTTGCCCGAGTTGGCGTAGGTGTCGTTGGCGGTGTGGATGTAGGGATTATCTTCGCCCATCAGGGTTTCGAACGGGATCGAGGCCGGGAAGCCCTGGTTCTGCCACGAGGCGTGGTCAGAGCAGGCGTAGCCGCAGGAGCTGTACCCTACCGTGACGGTCGGCAGGTAATTCGACATCAGGGAAGCCAGGAAGTTGTTCTGCTGGCTGTCCGTGTAATCGGTGTAGATCCAGACATCCTTGGCCGAGCCGCGGTAGTTGGTCATGTCGAGCTGCAGCACGCCGACCACATTGATGTTGTTGGCCTTGAAGTTCGCTGCGATATCCTTCGAGCCGAGCAGGCCGGCTTCTTCCGCCGCGTAACCCATGATCTTGATGGTGCGGCGTGGCTTGTAGCCGGAAGCGATCATGGCGCGCACCGCTTCGGTCAGGCTGGCAATGCCGGAAGCGTCGTCGTCGGCGCCGGGCGAGCGTGACGTCTCGCCATTGCCGCTCATATTGATGCTGTCCAGGTGGCCACCCATGACGATGACTTCCGACGGATTGTCGGTGCCCGTGATGGTCATGATCACGGACTTCTGGTTATAGCCTGAGTGCGTGAACTGGGTCACGCTGATGTCGCTGCGGCCGGCGGCCATGCTGGTCCACTTCTGCGCCAGCCAGTTCGAGGCATTGGCCCCGTTGGTGGTGCGGTAGTAGCGGTTCGCGAAATTCGACATGTCGATGATGGTCTGCGCGATATTCGACGCCTGCATCGTCGGCAGGATGCCGTTGACGGTGGTCTGGTTATCGATCGCGTAGCTTGGACGGCTGACGGCCAGTGCAAGCGGCTGCACAGTGCCGGCCTTGGCCAGCGCCTGGCGGCCTTCCTCTTCGCTGGCATGCACGATGAAACCACCGCAGCGCTTCAGTTCTTTATGGATGGCGGCCGACAGTTTCAACATGGTTTCTTCGTCCACCTGCACCAGGTGGACTTTCTCCTTGCCCAGGCCTTGCTTGCTCTGCTTGGCGACCGCCTGCGGCGCGGCGGCTTGCAACTTGGCGTAGGCGGCATCGCCGAGGGTGATCCAGGTTTGAGGTGCTGCGTTTGCTGCGCTGGCTGCAAAGAGTCCTGCGGCCAGTACGACTGGGGTGAATCTCTTCATGTTCGCTCCTTTGCGCAAAAAAAAATGCACCCGGGGCGGGTGCATTTGTCAAAAATCTTAGCAGATTATTGGTTTCGCACCATTGTGTACCGATTTGATTTGCCTCAACTGTCGCAGAAATGCCGCGCACATGATGGAAGCGTGCACTTTTCCGCAGGGGAGGTAGACCATGAAAGCGCAACTGCTGGCCGCATGTGCGGCCATATTCCTGACTGCCTGCAGTGGCAAAGGCGGCAACGGCAAGACGCCGGCACCGCAATTCGCTGCGGAAGTCACCCGTACCAGTTATGGTGTCGCACATATACAGGCCAAGGATTTTGCCGGTGTCGGCTATGGCCTGGCCTATTCCTTCGCCGAAGACAATATCTGCATGCTGGCTGACAGCTTCCTGACGGTGCGCGGCGAACGCTCGCGCTACTTTGGCGGCGAGGCCCGCGCCACCAAGCCTCTCAACGGCGAGTATGGCGCCGCCCTCGACTTCATGGACTTGCGCAACGAGGACAGTGACTTCTTTTTCAAAGGCTACCTGGACATTGAGCAGCTGAGGGCCGGCTATGCCGCGGGATCCAACGAAATCCGGCAACTGCTGCGCGGCTACGCCGCCGGCTACAACCGCTACCTGCGCGACCATCGCGCAAGCCTGCCCGAGGCTTGCCGCAACACGCCCTGGGTCAAGCCGATCGGCTTCGACGATGTGATGCTGCTGATCGCGGAGAAGGCGCTGCATGCCACCGGCGAAGTGTTCGCCGCAGAAATCCTGGCGGCCGCGCGCGATGTGAGCGGCAACCGTACGCTGGCCCTGCAAGGGGGCCCGGTGGCGGCGCCACCCGCCGGTGCGCCCTTTGTGATGCCTGCCCAGGGCGCCATGGCCAGCAACGCACTGGCAATCGGCAAGGAAGCCAGCAGCAATGGCCGCGGCATCCTGCTTGGGAATCCGCACTATCCATGGACCAGCACCGACCGCTTCTATCAGCTGCACGTCACGG
>JBCNOX010000101.1:0-12276 GCA_039593645.1 Pseudoduganella sp. | reverse complement strand
CGGATCTCCACGCCCCACACGTCCACCTTGGCGCTGAAGTTGGAGCTTGGCTCGAACACGGTGCCCAGGCTCCACTGGCGGGATTTCTCAGGCTTGAGCTCGCTATTGCCGCCCTGGAAGACTTCCAGCTGGCCGCGGGTGTCGCAATACTGTGCCAGCGGATGGTTGGCCAGGCCGTTGGCAGCGCTCAGCGGGCAGTTGTAGGTGCCGCCGGTCACGCCGAAGTCAACCAGCGGGTTGCCGATCTGGGTCATCGAAGCCACTTTGAAGCCGGAGCCGTAGGCGGCGCGGAACAGCATGGACTTGGTTGGCTGCCAGCGGGTGCTGACCTTGAAGGTGGTAGCCGACTGGTCGGAGCCGATGTTGCCGCCGTTCAGTTCGTCGGTCAGCTTGGACACGCGGTCATAACGTACCGCGGTGCTGACGGTCCAGTCCTTGGTGATCGGGGCTTCCAATTCGCCGAACACGCCGCTGTTCTTGCGCGAGAACGCCGATTCCGATTGTGGGTCGTCGAACAGGATCTCGGCGTTTGCTACAGCCGGGTTAGCCAGTTGCGAGTACTTGGTCTTGCGGAAGTCGACACCGACACCCAGCATGGCAGCGCCAGCTGGCAGGGAGAAGGCTTCGCGCGAACCGCGCATGTCCCAGCCGTGGACTTTGACGTCGGTGGTGTTGTAGTTGCCGGTGTACTGGGTCGAGCGCAGGATGTCCTGCATAGCCGCAGGCATTTCGCCCAGGGCGTACGGGAACGGATCCAGCTGGCCCGACGCTACAGCCGCGTCAAACTTGTCCGCCAGCGGGAAGCCGCCCAGGTAGTTCTGCGGCTGCTTGTTGCGCGAGTAGGACAGGGCGGTGTTGATGTCCCAGCCTGCCAGGTTGCCGTCCAGGCCGGTGACGATGTTGGTGGCCTTGCTTTGATAGTCGTAAGCACGGCCGCCCAGGTCTTGCAGGCGGTACTTGACGGTCGCGGAGTTCATGCCGCTCAGCTGCTGCGAGGTCAGGTATGGTGCAACATACTTGGTGAACAGCGGGCTGGTGCGGGCCAGCGAGAATTCTGCCGGATACGGAGCGATGGTTGCGTAGATGTGCGACTTGTTGAAGGACACATCGGAGAAGGCTTTCCAGCCGCTGTCGCCCAGTTTCAGGCTGCCGGAGGCCCAGAAGCCGTCGCGTTTGATTTCAGGCGAAATCTCCACCGAGCTGGTGTAGTCGAAGTAGCACTGGCCATCGCCCAGGTCCACGTGGGCTGCCGGGCACTTGCCGTTCAGCTCCAAGTATGGGTTTACGCTGACGTTGGCGGTGACAGGACGGCCGGTGGTCGGGTTGGTGGCGCCGGTATTGTAGTTAACGGTGACGTTAGGCGGAATCGAACGGGAGGAACCGTTGAAGAACTGCAGCGGAGTACCAGTGTTCGGATCGTTGAAGTTGATGATGCCGGTCTTGGCGAAGTCGCGCTGGGCTGCCTTCAGGCGCTCGGTTTCGGAATGGTTGAAGGACAGGAACAGGCTGTAGCCATCGTTCACGTAGTCGCCGAAGCCTTTGGAGATCGACACCTGGCGGTCTTTCGCGCCTGGGTGTTGCGGCGAGCTGTACTTGGCATCGATGGTCAGCGGGGCAGCGCCCTTCTTCATGATGAAGTTGACCACACCGGCAATGGCGTCCGCGCCATACAGGGCGGAGGCGCCGTCGGTCAGCACTTCGACGCGCTCAACGGCTGCCAGCGGGATGGTGCTGATGTCGATCGTGGTGCCGGACGTTGCAGGCGCGATACGGCGACCGTTGACCAGGACCAGGGTGTAGGATTCGCCCACGCCGTGGATCGAAGCGGTGGTCAGGCCGCCGCCGCCGCCGCCAACCGAGTCGGCCGCCACGGAGAAGCCCTGCATCACAGGCAGTTGCTGGATGAAGTCGGTGACCGAGGTCACGCCGGTGCGCGCGATGTCCTTCTGGCTAAACGATTGCACTGGCAGCGATGCCTCAGCTGCGATGCGCTTGATCGAGGAACCGGTGATTTCCACACGTTGGATTTGCTGTTCTGCTGCTTCTTGTGCGAAAGCAGCGTGCATGCCAAGCGCCAGGCCACCCGCGCAGATCACACGGATCGAGCGGGACAGGATGGTTTCCTTCAACATATCTTTGATACTCCCAAGAATTACAAACCGTTTAGGCCGTTGCCGGCCCTTAATTTTTGTTTGACGACGAACAGGCTAACTTGTGGTCTCTGCTTTTCGTCCGCGCTTATCAAATCATTCATTGACGAACTGTGTCAATGAAAACTAAGTTGCAAGTCATTCGGATGACTTCTTGTTTGATACTGGTCGGAACGACTGGAGAAGTGTTGAGTTAGCGTATTTTGGGAGGTTTACTGCGAGGATGGGCGCACTTTTTTCCCAGGGGTGTGCCCTTGGGTTTGCGGAAACGCAGCTTTTAGCGAGAAAGGAAGTGTGCCCGTTTTGCCACAAAAGTTTCAACAACGGCAAAAAGCCCCGCCGCAGGGGCGGGGCTTTTCGGTTCGGCAAGTCAGAACTTGTACGAGGCGCTCAGGTAGAACTGGCGGCCCAATGCCGAGGAGTAGGACGGGTTGTAGCCGACCTGGTGCGAACCGGTGTTACGCAGGGTGAACGGTGGATCGCGGTCGAACAGGTTGATAATGCCGCCGGTGATTTCCAGGTTCTTCATCGGACGGTAAGCGGTCTGGAAGTCGAACGTGGTGTAGCTCGGGACCTGCAGGGTGATGCCGTAGCATTCGCCTGGCTGGCCCGCCACGATCACGGCGCAGCCATCCGCGGTTTGTTCCTTGTCCGTGTAGCCGTTGCGGTAGTTGGCGCTCAGGGTGTGGGTCCATTGCGCCTGCTCGAAACTGGTCGATGCGCGCACCACGTGACGGAAGCTGACCTTGTCGTTCGAACCATAGCGGTTCAGGCTCGATTCCCACTGGTCATCGGTGCCTGGCGTGGTGTAGCGCGAACGCAGCAGCCAGGTGCCGGCCAGGCGGCTGGTCAGCTTGCCGTCGAACAGCTTGGTCTTGTGGGTGAAGTCATAGTCCACGCCGCGGTTCTCAACTTTACCGATATTGATCGGCAGCAGTTTGATGGCCAGCACGTCGGCGCCAGTCGAGCCGATATGCTTGGTGGTGAACAAGTTGGCGTACTTGGCCGGGTTGTCGAAGATCAGGCCTTCGGACACTGAAGTGACCTGGTCGCGGATTTCCACATTCCACAGGTCAAACGACATCGACAGCTCGTTGGTCGGCTCGAAGACGGTGCCGATGCTCCACTGCTTGGACTTCTCCGGCTTCAGTTCCGGGTTGCCGCCCTGGAAGGCTTCGAACTGCTGGCGGCCCACGCCGTTGCAATAAGATGCCAGCGGGTGGCTGCTGCCGGTCAGCGGGCACTGGTAGTTGCCGCCCGTGACGCCCCAGTCTTCCAGCGGGCCAGCGATTTCCTGCATCGATGCGGCGCGGAAGCCGGTGCCGGCGGCAGCGCGGAACAGCAGGTTCCTGGCTGCGGTGTACTTGGCGCTCAACTTCCAGGTGGCGGCGTTTTCCTTGTTGCCCACCTTCTGGCCGGTCAGCTTGTTGTCGATCGCGCCGATCTGGTCGTAACGGGCGGAGCCGGTCAGTTCCAGTGCCTTGCTGACAGGCATGACCAGCTCGGTGTAGGCGCCGAAGTTGTCGCGCTCGTAGGCACTGTCCACTTGCGGGTTGTCGAACAGGATCTGGGCGTTCTTCGCCACGTCCGCCTGGTTGACCTTGAAGGAGGTGTTGCGGTAGTCGACGCCAACGCCGACCTGGGCCGCGCCGCCCGGCAGCGTGAACGCTTCACGCGAAGCGCGCGCATCCCAGCCCTTCATTTCCACGGTCTGGGTGTTGTAGGTGCCGCTGAAGCCGGTCGACAGCAGGGTGTCGCGCATGGCCTGCGGCATTTCGCCCAGGCCGTAGGCGAACGGGTCGATGCTGCCGGCGTCAATCGCGGCCTGGAACTTGTCGGCCAGCGGGAAGCCGCCGACGTATTTCTGGGTCTGCTTGTTCTTGGAGTAGGTCAGGGCCGAATTGACATCCCAGCCAGCCAGCGCGCCGTCCACGCCAGCCACCAGGTGGGTGGCCTTGGTGCCGTAGTCGTAAGTGCGGTTGCCCATTTCGTACAGGCGGTACTTGGCCACGACCGAAGTGGCGCCGGCATCCTGTTCGGCGGTCAGGTTCGGCTGGATGTACTTGTTGTACAGGGCTGAGCCTTTGGCGATCGAGAAGTCGGCCGGATAGGGGGCGATCGAGGCAATGACTTTCGCTTCGGTGTAGGCCAGGTCGTAGAAGCCCTTGAAGCCGGAATTGCCCAGCTTGACGCTACCGGACGAGAACAGGGCGTCGCGCTGCGTTTTCGGGTTGATCTCGATGGTCGAGGCGTTGTCGAAGTAGCAGTTGCCGTCGCCGTAGAAGTCGGCATTGACGGCCGCGCATTGGCCGCCGTGCGCCAGGGCGTAAGGGTTCAGGTTGACGGTCTTGCTGATGCGTTCGCCGGTCGCCGGATCGATCTCGTTGGACAGGTATTTCACGCCGGCGTTGGCCGGCAGCGAACGCGAGGAACCGTTGCTGAACTGCAGTTGCTTGCCGTTGGACGGGTCGGTGAAGTTGATGATGCCGGTACGGGCGAAGTCGCGCTGGGACGCTTTCAGCTGCTTCTGTTCGTCGTGGCTGAGGGAGAAGAAGACGCTGTAGCCATCTTCGTCGATATCGCCAAAGCCCTTGCTCAGGGAGATGGCGTTGCTGGCGCCGCCGCTTTGCTCAGGGCGCGAGTACTTGGCATTGATTTCCCAGTCGGTGGCACCCTTTTTCAGGATGAAGTTGACCACACCGGCAATGGCGTCGGCGCCGTACAGCGCGGAGGCGCCGTCGGTCAGCACTTCGACACGCTCGATGGCCGACAGCGGGATCGAGTTCAGGTCGATGGTGGTGCCGGAATTGGCCGGCGCGATGCGGCGGCCGTTCAGCAGCACCAGGGTATAGGCGGCGCCGATGTCATGGATCGAAGCGGTGGTCACGCCGCCGCCGCCGCCGCCGACCGAGTCAGCTGCCACCGAGAAGCCCTGCATGGCTGGCAACTGCTGGATGAAGTCGGTCACGGTGGACACGCCGGACTTCTTGATGTCTTTCTGGCTGAACGACTGCACCGGCAGCGAGGATTCCGCGGCGATGCGCTTGATGCTGGAACCGGTGATTTCAACGCGCTGCATCGGCGCTTCCGGAGTTGCTTCCTGGGCAATGGCGGCGGCGCTGCCGATGGCCAGGCTACCGGCAAACATCACGCGCAGGGAGCGCGACAGGACTTTCTCGATGATCATTGATGAATGTCTCATTAATAAAATAGTGGGAGCGTTATCAAACCACCGAGTCGATTGCATAGCAATAGATGTTTGACAAATGAAACAAATTGAAACAATTAAGTTGCTTGTAAAAAAATCCCCGCCGGCTTGCGCGGGCGGGGAGCGGGAGTAGTACTAAAGCCTGATTACTTGAACTTGTAGCTGGCGGTCAGGTAGAAAGTGCGGCCCAGCGGATCGGTGTAGCGGCCGTCGTAGCCAACCTGGTTGCCGCCGCCGGTGTCGCGGATCGACAGTGGAGGATCCTTGTCCAGCAGGTTGCGGATACCGCCGGTGATGGCCCAGTTCTGGTTGAAGTTGTACTTCGACTGCCAGTCGAGGGTGTAATACTCCTTGACCTTGTGGCCCTGCAGGTCGACATAGCCGCCGTAGGTGCCGTCGGCGTTGACCGAACGGATGCGGCCATCGTCCGCCACGTAGTTCTTGTCGGCGTAGGCGGACTTGTAGTTCACGGTCAGGGAGTTGGCCCACTGATCGGAAGACTTCAGCGAGAACACCAGGCGCGAGATCCAGCGGAAGGTCACGTCGTCATACGAATCGAAGCGGCCGATGCTGCTTTCGGTCTTGTTGGAACCGTCGGCCGTCGGCACGGTCTTCTCCGCCTTCATCATGTAGGTAGCGGACCAGTTGGTGGTCAGCTTGCCGATCGGGGTGTTGTTGCGGAAGGTGGTATCGAAGTCGATGCCGCGGTAGTGCGAGCTGGCCAGGTTCAGTGGCGACTGGGTCATCACCAGCACCTTCGACTTCTGGATCGGGTCGTAGTAGATGGAGGCGTACTTGTCGGCCAGGGCCGGGGTGCGGAACAGCATGTCCTGCGACAGCTTCTGGATCTGGTTCTTCAGCTTCACATCCCAGAAGTCGACGCCCACGGACAGCGAGTCCATCGGCTCCAGGCGCATGCCGAGGGTGAACTGCTTCGAGGTTTCCGGCTTCAGTCCATCGGCACCGGTGCCTGGGTTACCCACGGTCAGCAAGCCGTATTCCTGCACGCCGCGGCAGTATGGGAAGCGCGGGTCGGTTGGGGTCTTGATCGGGCAGTCGAAGAAGTTGGACGAGCCGCCGTTCTTCAGCGGGTCCGAGATATTGTTCATGGTTGGCGCCTTGAAGCCGGTGCCGTAGGAGCCGCGCAGCATGAACTGGCGCGCAGGCTGCCACTTGGCCGACAGCTTGTAGGTCGCCTTCGACACATCGTTACCCTGCTTGCCGGCTGGCGATGCATTGCCATTCACATCATAGCTGGTGTTGCGCTTGTCGACCGCGTCGAAGCTGTCGTAACGGGTTGCCGCCGTCACTTCCAGCTCTTTCGTCACTGGCATGACCAGCTCGGCGAAAGCACCCCAGTTATTGCGCTTGGCGTCCAGCGGCTGCGAGCCGGTGCCGCCGCCGATCACGGTGTCGGTCCAGCCTGGGTTGCCTGGGCCTGGGCCCATCAGGATCTTGCTTGGCGTGTCGATGTAGCGCTGAATGGTGTAGTCGGCGCCCAGGCCCAGCGCCGCGTTGCCGCCGCCCATGGCGAACAGCTCGCGCGAAGCGTGGGCACTGAACACGTCAAGCTTGGACTTCTGGGTTTCCAGGTTTTCGTTCAGCACAGCCGGCGCCAGGATCGAGCTGGCGTTCGGGTTGATGATGTAGGGGTTGTAGGCACCGGACTTCACCAGAGCTTCGAACTTGTCGCCGCTCATGTAGCCGCCGGCAGCGTCATCGGTCTGCTTGTTTTCGGAGTGGGTATAAGTCGCGTTGACGAGCCAGTCGGCAACTTCGGAGTCCAGTGCTGCCGAGAAGTGCAGCGCCTTGGTGCCCCAGTCGTCGGTACGGCCGCCTGCATCGCGGGCGCGGAAGTACAGCCAGGCATCGGTGACCTGGGCCGGGTCGATGCCCTGGCCTGCCAGCAGTGGTTCCACCGATTTCTGGTAAGGCACGATATACACCGGGCTGACCGTCTTCACACCGGTAATCGGATCGGTGCTCATGGTGGTCAGCGGTTGCGCCGGGGCGGCGTAACGTGCGGTGCTGGTGAACTTGGAGTAGACGAACTCGCCGCTCAGGCGGGTCTTGTCGGAGATCTTCAGGGTGCCGGAAGTGAACAGGCTGTCGCGTTTCAGTTCCGGCAGCAGTTCGACAGTCGCTGCATAGTCGTAGCGGCAGACGCCACCGCGTGCGAAGGTGTTCGGGCCACTGCACTTGCCGTTGTTGACCAGGTCAGGCGAGAACGCGACGTCGTTGCCGGCGGTGTCGACCACTTCGGCGTTGGCCGGGATCGAGTTGATCGAGTTTTGCCAGGTGGCGTATTGCTTGCCGCCCATGCTGAACTGGCGTACACCCGAATTGGAGAATTCGCGCTGGTCGGCGTTCAGGGCCTTGGCCTGGTCGTGGCTGTAAGCAATCATCACGTTAAAGCCGTCCTGCTGCAGGTCGCCGAAGCCTTTGGTGATCGCGATATTGGAACTCTGGCCGCCTTTATGCTGCGGACGGTTGTAAGTCACGTCAATGTTCAGCTCGTTCTGGTTCTTCTTCAGGATGAAGTTGACTACGCCGGCGATGGCGTCCGAGCCGTAAAGGGTGGAGGCGCCGTCGGTCAGGATTTCGACCTTTTCGACAGCTGCCAGCGGAATCGATGCCAGGTTGACCGCGCTGCCCGTGCCATATGGCGCCATGCGCTTGCCATTCAACAGCACCAGGGTGTAATCGGTGCCGATCGAGTGGATCGATGCGCTTTGTACACCGCCGCCGCCGCCGTTGATCGACGCGGACGAGGTGATCATGCCCTGCATCGATGGCAGGATGGCGATCAGGTCGGCGACGTTCTTGACGCCGGTCTGCTCGATGTCCTTACGGCTCAGGGTCTGGATCGGCAGCGAGCCCTCTTGGGCGATGCGCTTGATCGACGAGCCGGTAATTTCAACGCGCTGGATCGGGGCGTCAGATTGCTGGGCGAAAACTGGTGTGGCGGCTCCGACTGCCAGCAAGCCGCTGGCACACGCCAGGCGGATTGCATACGACAGGGTGTTCTCTTTCATCATATTCTTGGATCTCCCAGATGGTGAACTGTTCTTTGCAGTTGCGCAAAACCTAGCGACAGGCTCATAGCACTTTCTTGCAAGTGTTCTTGGCTTGCAATCTTTTTGAAACTTAGGGTCACATTCTGTTACAAAAGCGCAACAATAAACATTTCTTATAATGTTGCGAATTGGATGGAGATGAGTAAATTTGGGCGATCTATGCCTGAAATTACAGGTGAGATAGCGGATGAATAAAGACTGTTTGTTAGTGTAATTTTCGTCTGTAACTGATCGGCGATGGCTGGCTTGTGTACACAACTGGGAAATCCCTCGCTTTTGGCGCGTGGCCAGAGTGCCGCCGGGCCGCCCCAAGGAACCCGGCAGATAGGAGCGCGACCGGCGACGTTGGTTCACGTTTCCCTTTAGACAGTTTTACGATATTGTTACGGCCATCCTGGCCGCTGAGATTCAACATGGCTTCATACATATTGCGCCGCCTGTGGCAAATGCTGCCCACCTTGCTGGGGGTGGTGCTGCTGGTATTCGTGCTGTTTAACTGGGTTGGCGGCGACCCCGCCTATATCCTGGCCGGCAAGATGTCGGACGCAGCCAGCATCGAGAATATCCGGCGCCAGCTAGGTCTCGACCAGCCCTGGTATGTGCAGTTGGGCATCTTCCTGAAGCAGATCGCCAGTTTCGATTTCGGGCAGAGCTGGGCCACCGGCGAGGCGGTATCGGAGATCATCACTTCCCGGCTGGGACCTTCCTTGACCGTGCTGGTGCCGCTGACCGTGCTGGAAACCGTGCTCGGCATTGCGCTGGCGCTGGCCGTGGCTTTTGTGCGCGGTTCGCTGACGGATCGCGCCGTAATGGTGGCTTGCACGGTGGGTATGTCGATTTCCATCCTGGTCTACATCATCGTGTTCCAGTATTGGCTGGCCTATAAGGCTGGCTTGTTCCCGGTGCAAGGGTGGGGTGCCGGCCTGCTGGAAAACCTGCATTTTGCGGCGCTGCCGATCCTGATCGGGCTGGCGGTGTCGCTGGCGCCGACCCTGCGCCTGTACCGCAGCTTCGTGCTGGACGAGGTAGGGCAGGATTATGTGCGGACCGCGCGCGCCAAGGGCTTGCCCGAGCACCGCGTGATGTGGGTGCATGTGCTGCGCAATGCAGCCATCCCGATCATTACCCATGTGATGGCGAGCCTGCCGGCCATGCTGATCGGCGCCTTCCTGCTGGAGCGTTTCTTCGGCATCCCGGGCATTGGGCGCGAGGTGATCCTGGCAGTAGAGCGATCCGACTTCCCGGTCATCAAGGCGATCACCGTCTACGTTGCCGTGGCCACCATGGTATTCAACCTGCTGACCGATCTGCTGTACCAGGCTGTCGATCCGCGCGTACAGCTCAAGTAAGGACAGCGCATGCATGCAATTCATGATTCGGCCGGCTTGTGGACCTTGGCCTGGCGCCGCCTGCGGGCGGACCGGGTTGCCATGGCGGCGCTGGCGCTGGTCGCGGCTTTTCTGCTGCTGCTTGCCGCTTCGGCCGGCGGCCTGGTGGCTGCCGACTGGGAGGAGGAAGTTGCGGTCAATTACGCGCCACCCACGTTCGCTGCGCGGCAAGCCTTGCCGGCCGTGCCGGGCAACACGCCTGCCGTTGCGGCGCCCGTGCCGCCCGCCAATGAATTCGACCCGCTGGCCGGCGACTTGCGCGAGCTGCGTGACACCTTGGGCAAAGCGGTCGCCGAGCCGGCTGCCGAGCGGGCGCCAAGCCTGCCATTCGGCGCCGACAAATGGGGTCACGACATCATCAAGAAAACCATCAAGGGCGGCGAAACCTCGATTGTGGTCGGCCTGGCCGCAGCCACGCTGGCGGTGGGCCTGGGCACGCTGTTTGGCGCGGTTTCCGGCTTTTACGGCGGCCTGGTGGACGATTTCTTCAACTGGTTCTACAACGTGTTCACCTCGATCCCCTCGATCCTGATGATCCTCACGGTCGCGGCGGTGCTGCAGCAGAAGGGCGTGCTGACCATCGTCCTGATCCTCGGCCTGACCGGCTGGACCGGGCCTTACCGCCTGATTCGCGCCGAATACATCAAGCACAAGGCGCGCGAATACGTGATGGCGGCCGATGCCATCGGCGCCTCGGCCTGGCGCAAGATGTTCAGCCACATCTTCCCCAACGTCAGTCACGTGGCGCTGGTGCAGGTGTCGATCCTGGTGGTCGGCTTCATCAAGGCGGAAGTGATCCTGTCTTTCCTTGGCTTCGGCGTGCCGGTCGGGGTGGTGAGCTGGGGTTCAATGCTGAACGAAGCCCAGAATGAACTGATCCTCGGCAAATGGTGGCAACTGACTGCGGCGGCCAGCACCATGGCATTGCTGGTCACCGCCTTCTCCCTGTTTGCCGATGCTTTGCGCGACGCACTCGACCCCAAGGTGAAATGACATGCTGCTTCAGGTCCGCAACTTGCGCATCAGCTTCCGCGCCGACAAGCAGACTACTGTCGAAGCTGTGAAGGGCGTCTCCTTTGATATTCCGCATCACCGCACGGTCGCCCTGGTGGGCGAATCGGGCAGCGGCAAGTCGGTCAGCTCACT
Organism: Pseudoduganella sp.; assembly: GCA_039593645.1. GTDB lineage: Bacteria > Pseudomonadota > Gammaproteobacteria > Burkholderiales > Burkholderiaceae_D > Rugamonas. The sequence continues at coordinate 1,307 of JBCNOX010000101.1, read as the reverse complement.
GGCCATCATGGGCCTGCTGCCGCCGCAGACGACCTTGATCGATCCGCAAAGCAGCGTGCTGTTTGAGGGCCGCGAAGTGCTGCGCCAGCCGGTTGCCGAACGCCGTGCCATGTGCGGCAAGGAGATCGCGATGATCTTCCAGGAGCCGATGTCGTCGCTGAACCCCGTGTTTACCGTTGGCGCCCAGATCGGCGAAGTGCTGCGACTGCACATGGGCATGAACAAGCGCAGCGCACGCGCGCGCACCCTGGAATTGCTGGAGGAGGTGGGCATCCCCGACCCGGCGGCAAAGATCGATGCCTACCCGAGCCAGATGTCGGGCGGCCAGCAGCAGCGAGTGATGATCGCCATGGCCATTGCCTGCAGGCCGAAGCTGCTGATCGCCGACGAACCGACCACCGCGCTGGACGTGACGATCCAGAAGCAGATCATGGAGCTGATTGCGGACCTGCAGAAGAAGCACCAGATGTCGGTATTGTTCATCACCCACGACCTGGGCCTGGTGGCTGAAATCGCGGATGAAGTGATCGTCATGCGCCACGGCGAGGTGCGCGAAACCGGCGACGCGCGCGCGGTGTTCGCCGCGCCGAAAGACTTGTACACGCGTGCGCTGCTGCATTGCCGTCCGTCGCTCGACGCGCGCCCGGTGCGGCTGCCGGTGATTAACGATTACATGAAAGGCCGCTTTGGCGCGGCTGAGCAGCAGCCGCAGCGCCTGCGCGGCAGTGCGCCGGATGACGACATCGTGCTGGACGTAAGGGACCTGAAGAAGAGCTTCTGGCTGCGCGAAGGCCTGTTTGGCAAGCGCGAATTCCAGGCCGTGAAAGGCGTCTCGTTCAAACTGGCGCGCGGCAAGACGCTGGGGGTGGTCGGCGAATCGGGCAGCGGCAAGTCCACCGTTGGCCTGACCCTGCTGCGCCTGCACCAGGCGACCGGCGGCAGCGCCCTGTTCGAGGGACGCGACCTGCTGGCCATGAGCGCGAAGGAATACCAGCCGTACAAGCGCCGCCTCCAGATCATCTTCCAGAATCCCTATGCCTCGCTGAACCCGCGCTTTACCGTGGGCCAGATCCTGCTTGAGCCAATGCGGCTGCACACCATCGGCGCCAGCGACGCGGAGCGCACGCAATTGGCGCTGGCGCTGCTGGAGAGGGTGGGGCTGCCGCAGCAAGCCTACCATCGTTATCCGCACGAGTTTTCAGGCGGCCAGCGGCAGCGCATCGCGATCGCGCGCTGCCTGACCATGAAGCCGGACGTCCTGGTGTGCGACGAATCGGTGTCGGCGCTGGACGTTTCGGTGCAGGCGC
>JBCNOX010000100.1:0-12295 GCA_039593645.1 Pseudoduganella sp. | reverse complement strand
CTCGGCGGCCGCAACGGCGTGCGCGCCTACCCCGCCGGAGAGGGGTATGGCGATGCCGGCGCCTTGCTGCAGCTCGAGTTGCGTTACGCCTCCGGCGCACTGATGCCCTACCTGTTCTACGATGCCGGCCGCATTACCGCCAACCGGGAACCGTGGACCAGCGACAGCAATCACCGCACGCTGGCCGGGGCCGGTGCCGGCCTGCGCTACGATAACCGGAGTTTCAACGCTTCGCTGATTGCGGCCTGGCGCACCCATGGCGGCGAGCCGCGTTCCGAACCGCGCCACAGCCAGCCGATGGCATGGCTCAACGTGGGCTACCGTTTCTGAACGGGGAAGGCGCGCGCCACGCGGCGCTGCATGGTGTTAACCTGCCGCTGCTGAAAGCACTCAGGGCGCGCCATGCAAACCGCTACCATCGCTCCGTTCAATAAGCAGCAACCGAAGACTGTTTTCATCATCGACGACAACGCGATGATGCGTTCGATGCTGCGGCTGGGCGCCAACGAGGCGGAACTGGCGGTCCTTGGCGAAGCCGGAACGGCACAGGCCGGACTTGCTCGCTGCATGCAACTGTCGCCTGACATTGTCCTGCTGGATCTTGGATTACCCGATGGAGACGGTCTCGAACTGCTCGCCGAACTCAAAGCTCATTTGCCCGAGGTCTTCGTTATTGTCGTATCGGGCCATAACGACCAGGCGGTGGTCCAGTCGGCAGTCCAGCGCGGCGCCTTGGGTTTCGTCGTGAAACCCTTCAGCATCGGCTCGATTACCGATACGCTGGTCGCCGCCAGGCGCCGCCTGGCGGCACGCCAATGACCACTTCCCTCCTTCTGTATCAATTTGCAATGTAATGTCGGAAAGCTTTACATTATTTCAATCGCGCCGACTTGCCGCGATAGCAAGTGGCTGATAGTAAAGAAGCTTCTCCTCCAGGCCCGTTTATTGCTAAATGATTTACCGACGTATTCATTCACTGAGCAATATTGCGGAGGAAACGACGTGCGAAAACACATTGCGAAGAAGCTGTTGGGTGCGGCACTTGCGATCGCGGCCATCAGCGGCACTGCTCACGCGGTGCCGGCCGGCACTATCACCCCCTTGGTCACTTCGGGCGCCCTGCCCGACACTCCCGCTGCCCACGTCGACCCGAATAATGCCGCTTCGCCCTTTTCAGGCGTGGTGAGCATCAATATCCGGTATGAAGGCCTGAGCTACATCTGCTCCGGCGCACTGGTCGGCAAGCGGCAGGTGGTGTCGGCTGGCCACTGCGTGGATACCAACGGCAAAGGTAGCCTGATCGACATCAACAAGCCAGGCAACGATGTGCGCGTCGTCTTCAACGCTTCTTCCACTCCTGGCGATCCGGGGCGCGCAGTGGTCACCGCCACCAAGGTTCAGATGAACCCGAACTATGCCGGGTTTGGCAACTGCCCCGCTGGCGTTCCCGGCTTCTGCGTCAACGATGACCTGGCCGTGATCACGCTGGGCCAGGACGCACCGGCTTCCGCCAAGATCTACAAGCTGGCCGGCCAACAACTGCAGGCCAATACCCGCATCATCATGGCGGGCTACGGGACCTCGGGCGACGGCATTAACGGCTACACCATCAGCCCCGACTTCCGCGTCAAGCGCACCGGCGAAAACATTGTCGACCTGTTCGATGGCAACGACGAGGACGGCTTCAATGGCCCGAACGAGGTCTGGTACGCCGACTTTGACGGCAACGGCCACGATACATTCTGCGAGTTTGGCCTGGCCTGCTCCGCTCAACTGCCGAACAACCGTGAATCGGGCATCGGCGGCGGCGATTCGGGCGGCCCTTCCTTTATCGAGCAATATGGGGAGCTGATGCTGATCGCTACCAATACCTTTGGCGGAACACCAGACGGAATCACGGACGGTGCTTTCGGCAGCTACTTCGGCGGCATCGTGCTGCACAGCTACCTGGGTTACCTGGCCGCGGCGACCGGGGGCGCAATCCAGGTGGTTCCTGAGCCGACCAGCATAGCGGTGTTCGCACTTGGGCTGTTGGCGCTGGCATGCCTGCGCCGCCGCAACCAGTCTCAGTGAACTTCAGAGGGCCGTCCGTTCAGAAGCGGTACTTCAGGCTTGCCGAAACGCTGCGCGGCGCAGCGTAAGTGATCGCGCCATAGGCCGCGAACATGCCGAAGTGCCTCTTGTCGAACAGGTTGTTCACATTCACCTGCGCAGAAAGCTGCCGGGTGAAGTCGTAGCGCGCCATCAGGCTGGCCACAGCGAAGGAATCCTGTTCGATGAGCCCGTTGGTACCTGCTGGCGCGGACGGGTCCAGCGTATAGGTGCGGCTTTCCCAGTTCACACCTGCGCCGACGGTCAGCACATCCAGGCGATAGCTTGTGAAGACGCGCAGCAGCTTGCGTGGATAGACGCTGTTGACGTCATCGCCCGCGGCGTCCTTGGCCCTGAACTGCGAATAGCCGGCAGTGGCGTTCCAGCCACGTGCCAGTTCGCCTGATAGTTCGAATTCGAAGCCGTCGCTCTTGGCGCCGTCTGCGGCGCGGTAGTAGGCCTCCGGCGCGAGCGGCCCGCCGCCGTCACGGTCAACCAGCCCGGCTTCCTGGGCAAGTTTGTCCTGCTTGATCTTGAACACTGCGACCGACGCATTCACACGGCCGTCCAGAAACTCACCCTTGAGTCCTGTTTCATAGCTCTTGCCGATGACGGGATCGAGGATGTTGCCAGCAAGGTCCTTGCGGTTCTGCGGCTGGAAGATCTCGGTGTAGCTCGCATAGGCGGACAGGTTTTCGCTGATGTCGTACACCACGCCCGCGTACGGAGTCAGCTCGTGATCATGCTTCAACCGGTAAGCCGGGCTCCAGGCACCGACACCCGTCTTGTCGTAGTTGGTGAGGCGCGCACCAATAATCGCCTTCAACGGATCGGTGATCGAGAAACGGCCAACGCCGTACAGCGCCTCCTGTCTGGTCACGCTGCTTTCATAGAACGTTGGCGCGCCCCATGCCGGTTCGGGGTAGGCGGCGCCATTCCAGGTATTGAAGTTGCCTACCGCCGGATAGCCGGCGCCGTAGTCGGCTGCGCGGCTGTCGGCACTGAATTCCTGCTTCGAGTGCATGTATCCGAAGGCAGCTTCATGTTTGCGGCCGGCGAGTTCGAAGAGACCGCTGGCATGCAGCCTGAAGTCGTCCTGCCTGGTATGGGTGATGTAGGAACCAGCGAAAGCGCCGAGACCGAGGCCCGTTACCCGGTCGGGAACGCCGGACAGGTAAAGCAGCGCGGAATCGGCTTTGTGGTCGCCCTGGCTGAAGCTGGCGCGCAGCGTCCAGCCGTTGTCCAGGCTATGTTCAAGGTTGGCGAACAGGTTCTGGTACTCGCTCTCCCAGCGCGTCCAGCCGGCGGCCGAGGTTTTCGACACGTCCCAGTTGGTCTTGCTGCCATCCGTATACCAGTAAGGCAAGCCACCCCACATCGGGCCTTTCGGCTCGTTTTTCTGGCGGCTGTAGCCGGCCGACAGCACCGTGCGCGGCGCCAGGTCCGCTTCCACCGTGCCGTACAACGTATGGCTCCTGCTCTTCAAAAGATCGACCCAGCTATCGGACCGCTGGTATTCGCCAACGACGCGGGCACGCACGGTTCCGCTGGCATTGACACCGGTCGATACATCGACCATGCCGCGGCGCTCGTTCCAGCTGCCGATGCCAACTTCGGCGTTGCCGGCCAACTCCTTGCTCGTCGCGCGTTTGCGCACCAGGTTGATGGCGGCGGACGGATTGCCGGCACCGGTCATCAGGCCGGTAGCGCCGCGCACCACTTCCACGCGTTCGTAGCTGGCCAGGCTACCCACTACTTCGCCCGAACTCCAGGGCTGATCCCAGGTAGTCGGCACGCCGTCGATCTGCAGATTGTCGATGTCAAAGCCGCGCGCGGTGAAGCCGGCCCGGTGGGTTTCGTACTGGTTGACCGAGACGCCGGTCACATTGTTGACCACGTCGGTCACGGTCTGCAGCGCCTGGTCTTCAATACGCTGCTGGGTTACCACGGAAAGCGATTGCGGGGTGTCGCGCACGGCGATGTTCAGCGGGGTCGCAGTACGGCTGCGGTCCGTCGTGTAGGAGTCGAGTTTCTGGGCGGTGACCTGGATTTGCGGCAGCACTGCCGCTTCTTCGGCCAACGCCGCCAGGGGAAATGCCAACCCGAGTAAAGCCACCAACTTCTTCTTATCCATCGTTACCTCAGCTAATTAGACGATTATTAGCTGGCAACGGGCTGGCGTTCATACGAAACCGTAAATGATAACCATTCTCATCTCAAAGTCAACACTTGCTTATGCAAGTTACGCGATTCGGTTGGAATTGACACAGATCATGCCGTCGGCTTGCGCAAAACCCTAGACTTTTTCTTATCTTTCCAACTCGGAGGCTGCCATGGGGTTCAAGACCGTCGTAGTGCACGTCAATAGTTCCGCCGATACCGAGCGCCGCGTGCGCCTCGCGTCGCAGATCGCAAGGATGTCGAAGGGCCGCCTGGTGGGCGCCGCGATGAGCGGCATCTCCCGTTTCCTGTATGCCGACCATGCCACGGCAATGGGTGTCAGCCTGGCCGCCCGGTACATCGACGAAGCGCGCGAAAATGCGCGCGCCAGCCTGCGGCGCTTCGAGGCCCAATGCCAGGCGCTGGACCTGCAGTCGTTCGAATCGCGCCTGCTCGATGACCAGGCCGCCGACGGCCTGGTGCTGCAATCTCGCTACGGCGACCTGGTGGTGCTCGGCCAGGTCAATCCCGACGACCCGGTTTCGCCGCTGGAAGAGGAAACGCCGGAATATGTTGCGATGAACAGCGCGCGGCCAGTGCTGGTTGTTCCCTATGCCGGCCATTTCGAGGCGCCCTTCCAGCGCGTGCTGGTGGCCTGGGACGGCAGCATGGAAGCCACGCGTGCGGTAACGGCGGCAATTCCGCTGATGGAACAAGCCGGCAAAGTCACGCTGGCTGTCTTCAATGCCGGCCGCTCACCCGACACGCATGGCAGCGAGCCCGGGGCCGATATGGCGCTTTACCTGGCGCGCCACGGCATCAGGGTCGAAGTCTCCTCGCAGGTGACTTCAATCGACATTGGCTCCGCCCTGCTCTCATTCGCTGCGGATATCGACGCCGATCTGCTGGTCATGGGCTGCTACGGCCATAGCCGCTTCCGGGAAATCATGTTGGGAGGAGCTTCGCGTACCGTCCTGCAAAGCATGACGCTGCCAGTGCTGATGGCGCATTAGGGCTATACTGGCCTGCATGCCGAATCCATTCGCCAATGTCGCCGCCGCCTGGCTGGCCCATCCCGTGGAGCTGGCCCGGGCGTGGCATGAACTTGCCACGGTCGCCTGGGCCACCGGCATGCCTGCGCCGCTGGCGGAAGCTGCGGAAGGCGATGACCGCTTCAGCGACGAAGCCTGGCGCAGCAATCCCTTCTTCCACGGCTTGATGCAGCAGTATCTCGGCTTCACGCGCACCCTGGAACGGCAGGTGTACGACACGCCGGGTGTTGATGAACGCGAAGCCCATAGCGCTGCTTTCTGGTTGCGCCACTGGTGCAATGCCCTGGCACCGAGTAACTTCCCCTTCACCAATCCCGTGGTATTGCGGCGCGCCTTCGACAGCGGCGGCGCCAGCCTGAAGCGCGGGTTCGAAGAATGGCTGCGCGACCTGCTCGCCGGCGACCTGCGGATGGTGGACCCGGCCCAGTTCCAGCTTGGCCGCGACCTGGCGGCGACGCCTGGCCGCGTCGTCATGCGCAACCCGTTGATGGAATTGATCCAGTACACGCCGGTGCGCGCGGAAGTCCGGGCGATGCCGCTGGTGCTGGTGCCGCCCTGCATCAACAAGTACTACATCCTCGACCTGACCGCACAGCAAAGTATGGTGCGGCACCTGGTGGAGCAAGGATTCGATGTCTTTATCCTCAGCTGGAAGAACCCGCGCGCCAATATGCGGGACGTCAGCTTTGAAGACCACCTGTTCGACGGCATCCTTGCTGCCATCGAGGCCGCGCGCGCGATCGCCGGCGTGCCGCAAGTGCATGCTGTTGGCTACTGCATCGGCGGCACCGCCCTGTCGGCATTGATGGCATGGCTGAACCGCCGTCATCGATCGGCACGGGATATGCCGGTCGCCCACTGGACCCTGCTGGCCACCCTCACCGACTTTTCAAAGCCGGGCGATATCGCCAGCTTCATTAACGATGACAGTGTGGCACTGCTGGATGGCTTGATGGCGCGCCAGGGCTTCCTTGACTCGCACCAGATCGGATGGAGCTTCCGCATGCTGCGCCCGAATACCCAGATCTGGCGCTATGTTGTGCACAAATACCTGCTCGGTGAACCTTCACCCGCCATGGCGCCCTTGGCCTGGAACTCGGACGGCACGCGCCAGCCGCGCGCCACGCACAGCTTCTGCCTGCGCGAGCTATACCAGGCCAACAAGCTGGCACAGGCCGATGCGCTCGAGATTCGCGGCCAGAAGCTTGACCTCGGACGCATCCGGCAACCGCTGTATGCAGTGGGCGCCGTGGCCGATCACATTACGCCGTGGCGCAGCACCTACCGCAGCGCGGCCCTGGTCGGCGCGCCGGTGCATTACGTGCTGACCGCTTCGGGCCATATCCTTGGCATCATCAACCCGCCGGGCGGCAACGCCAAACAGCAGTTCTGGTCAGCGCAGCTGATTGCCGGCCGCGATCCGAAGGACTGGCTCGCAGTGCAATCTCCCACGCCGGGCTCCTGGTGGCAGGACTGGACCGCCTGGCTGCATGCGCGTTGCGGGGAATGGCGTACGCCGAAGCCGGGCGCACATCCCGATTATCCATGGCTGTGCGATGCGCCCGGAAATTACGTGCGGGAGCGCTAGCGCCGACGTTATAATTTCGGCCATGCAAAATGATCAGAAACAATTCCGTCGTCGCCTCCTCGTGCTGGGCGCGATCGCCCTCGTAGGCTTTGCCATCCTGGCCGGCCGCGTAATCTGGCTGCAGGCTTTCCAATGAACGGTAATGCTTCGCTGTGGCGCCGCCTGCGGCCGGTGCTGGCTGTGGACGCGCCTTTGGCCGCCATCCTCGGCCTGCTGATAACAGCGGGCCTGGTCACCCTGTACTCCGCGTCGGCCGACTTTCCCGGCCGCTTCGAACTCCAGCTGCGCAATGTGCTGATGGCGCTGGGCCTGATGTGGACCGTGGCAAACATCCCGCCGCCGATGTTGATGCGCCATGCGGTCACGCTGTATTCGCTTGGCGTGGCCTTGCTGGTGGCGGTCTTCCTGGTCGGCGTGACGAAAAAGGGTTCGACGCGCTGGCTGAATCTGGGGCACGATTTCCAGCCTTCGGAAATGATGAAGATCGCGATGCCGATGATGCTGGCCTGGTACTTCCACCGCTTCGATGGCGCCAAGGGATGGCAGGTGTTCGTCGCTGCGGCCGTGCTGCTGGCCGTTCCCGTCGGCCTGATTGCCAAACAGCCCGACTTCGGCACCGCAATGCTGGTGCTGGCGGCGGGCTTTTATGTGATTCTGCTGGCAGGCCTGTCCTGGAAGGCGCTGGCAGCGCTGGCCGTGGCCGGCGCCGCAGCGGTTCCTGTGGTGTGGGAACTGCTGCACGACTTCCAGCGCCAACGGGTGCTGACCTTCCTCAATCCCGACGCGGACCCGACCGGCAAAGGCTTCCAGATTGCGCAGGCGAAGATCGCGATTGGTTCCGGCGGCATTTCCGGGCGCGGCTGGATGGACGGCACGCAAGGCCACCTCGGCTTCATCCCCGAACGCTCCACCGATTTCATTTTCTCCGTCTTCGCCGAGGAATTCGGCTTGTTTGGCGGGGTCGTGCTGCTGGCGATGTACACCTTGCTGGTCTGGCGCGGCCTGCAGATATCCGCCGCCGCAGTGACCCCGTTTTCGCGCCTGCTCGGCGGCGCCATCACCATGATCCTGTTCACCTATGCCTTCATCAATATCGGCATGGTGAGCGGCGTGGTGCCGGTAGTTGGCGTGCCGCTGCCCTTTTTCAGCTACGGTGGCACGGCGCTGGTCACGCTCGGTATCGGTTGCGGCATCCTGATGGCGATCCGGCGTCAAAGCCAGGCCTGACGGCTGTTACAACTGTCCCAATTCAGACAAACTCCCGGCTCCCGTCCAGGGCTTAACGGAACCGTTGTTGAAATAGCGACACGGTTGCGATTTAGGTTGAATTGCCACGGCGTCCCCGTCAAGATTGGGGCACCCCAACCACAACCGGACGGAGAGTCGAATGAAATTGAAACAGCTTGGCGCTTTCGCACTTGCAGCTTCCTTCAGCCTGGGCGCCTACGCAGCCGATGGCCTGACTGCCAGCATCAGCATGGACAAGCGCGCACTGGGCCCGCGCGATGACGTGGTGGTGCACGTCACCTTTACCAATACTTCATCGGTGCCGCAATACGTCCTGAAGTGGCATACCCCGTTCGGCGAAATCGAAGAATCCCTGTTTGACGTGACCCGCGACGGCGCCAAGGTGCCGTACGAAGGCATGCACGTCAAGCGCCAGGCACCAACCGCTGCCGATTACTACGTGATCCAGCCAGGCAAATCGCACAAGGTGGCGGTGGAACTGTCGCAGATGTATAACATGAGCATCTCCGGCGACTACACCATCCGCTACAGCACCAAGTCGCCTAAGCTGTTCAGTAACATCGACCCGGCCGGCAAGGCAGTCGACAAGAAGCAGGCTGACACCCTGCAATCGCCGGCCCTGAGCGTGTCGATCGAAGGTACCTTGCCGCGCGGCTCCGTGGCCAAGGCGCCGGAACAGCCGCTGCCGACCGCAGCCGGCTTGTCTTTCAGCAAGTGCACGACCTCGCAGCAGGCTGACATCACCACTGCCGTGTCGACTGCACAAGGCATGGCAAACGACGGCGACGCCTACCTCGGCGCCAACAAGACCGGCGCCCGCTACACCAAATGGTTCGGCAGCTACGATTCCGGCCGCTATTCCACCGTGAAATCCCACTTTGCGGCCATCAAGGATGCCTTCGCCACCAAGCCGATCACCGTCGACTGTGGCTGCAAGAAGACCTACTACGCCTATGTGTATCCAACCCAGCCTTACAAGATCTATGTCTGCAAGGCATTCTGGAGCGCTCCAATGTCGGGCACCGACTCCAAGGGCGGCACCCTGGTGCACGAGATGAGCCACTTCAATGTGGTCGCCGGAACCGATGACTGGGTGTATGGCCAGTCCGGCGCCGCCAGCCTGGCGATCAGCGATCCTAGCAAGGCCATTGACAACGCCGACTCGCACGAATATTTCGGCGAGAACACCCCGGCCCTGCAATAAGAAACACCCTGCCGCTCACCTGCCGGTATGCTCGAAGCGTACCGGTCCAACGGTGAGCGGTATTTCTTTTCCGTCCATCAGATAGTGCCCGGAGTAGCTGATGGTGTACGCATGCCGTCCTTGCTTGAAAGCATAGGCTGGTGCCAGGTCGATGGTGTTGCTGCGGCGGGCTCCCGGTTTCATCGCCAGGTAGTCGTCCTCGGTCAGCGCACCGCGCTTGACCATGATGCCCTGGTATTCGAGCAGTTGGCCAGTGGTGGCGTCACGCACTTCGAACAGCTTGCCGAACATTTCCTCTTCGGTCGCCAGCGCATGCAGCACCTTCACCGCGTGCGGCGAATGGTTGGCCAGCGCGATGTGCAATACCGGGTGGCCGCCGGCCTCCTTGACGGTGAATTTGACGTCCAGCATTTTCGGCTCCCCGGACAACGCGCCAGCTGCCAGCAAGACTGCAATATTGAGTTTCAATCCAGACCTCGTTACACGTGAAACCAGTTTCTAAGGCGACTGTACCAGCGCCTCGCCCACTACTTCCAGGAAGTCGTTGATGTTCAGCGGCTTGGTCAGGTAGCGGAAGAAACCCGCCTCCAGTGCGGCCTCCACATCCAGCGGCATGGCATTGGCGGACAAGGCAATGATGGGAATCTCGCGTGTGGCAGGATCCTTGCGCAGTTGCCGCTGGGCTTCCCGGCCGCTGATGCCGGGCAGGTTCATATCCATCAAGATAACATCCGGCAGGTATTCGCGCGCCATGGCCACGCCTGTGTTGCCATCGGTCGCCGACAGCAGTTCCACGTCGAGGTGCAGCTTGACGATTTCCTGCACCAGCCGTAAGTTCGCCGGGTTGTCTTCCACGTAAAGCAGCAGGGGCTTGCCATGTGGCCCACGAGCTGCAGCCTGGGCGGGGGCGCTCTCCTGTTCGCCTTCGCGCGGCAACTGCAGCGGCTCGGTGGTTTCCAGCTCAACCGTGAAAGTACTGCCTTGCCCGACGGAGCTGGTAACGCCGATGGTCGCGTTCATCAACTCAGCCAGGCGCTTGCTGAGCACGAGGCCAATGCCGCTGCCCTCTTCCGACCCGCCCTCCTGGCCCAGCCGATTGAAGGGCTGGAACAGGCCCGCCATCTGCTCGCCGCTGAGCCCAGGCCCGTCGTCCCGCACCGACAGCCAGGCGCGGCCTGGATCGCCCTCGCCACAGGCGATCCAGACATGGCCGCCTTTGCTGTTGTACTTGACCGCATTGGTCAGCAGATTCAGCACGATCTGGCGCAAGCGAATGCGGTCAGCCTTGACGAACAGGCCGTGTGGCTCGGAAAGATAGACCGTCACCTGGCGCGCATCGGCCATCGCCTCGATCATCTTGCTCGCTTCGTGCAGAAGGTCGTCCAGCGCCACCGGTTCCAGGGAAAGCGTGACGGCGCCGACCTCGATCTTTGCCAGGTCCAGGGTTTCGTTAATCAGGTGCAAGAGGTGTTGGCCAGCTTGCACAATATTGCCGGCAAAGGCGTAGCGCTGCTGCTGGGATAGCGGCAGTTTTTCGTTATGCAACAACTGGCCAAAGCCGAGGATCGCGTTCAAGGGCGTGCGCAACTCATGCGACATGCTGGCCAGGAAGCGGTCCTTGGCTTTGCTCGCCTGCTCCAGCTCGAGCTTTTGCTCGAGCAGCTTGCGTTCGATCTGGCGCCGCCCGCTGATATCGCGGATGGCGCTTGAGACCAGCAACTCGTCCTCGGTTTTCAGGGGGCTGAGGCTGATCTCCACCGGGAATTCGGAACCGTCGCGGCGCATGGCATACAGCTCGGTGCCGGCACCCATGGCGCGTGGCTGGGCCTTGTCGAAAAAGCTGCTGCGCGCGGCGGGATGACGCCCCGCAAAGCGGGCCGGGATCAGGATTTCAATCGGCTTGCCCAGCAACTCCTGGCGCTGGTAGCCGAACAGCTGTTCGGTCTGGGTATTGACCAGCACGATTTCGCCGCGCGCGTTGACAATCACCATCGGGTCGGGCGCCGATTCCAGCAAGCCGCGGAACTTCTGCTCCGCCTTCTTGCGGTCGCCGATATCGCGGATCGCACTCATCACGATTGCGCCCTCTTCCATCTGGATCATGCTCAGGCTGATCTCGACAGGAAATTCGAGTCCGTCCTTGCGCAGGCCGTAGAGCTCCAGGCCTGCGCCCATGGTGCGCGTGCGCGGCTGCACGAAATACTGCGCGCGGTGCGACACATGGCCGCCGCGGAAGCGGTTGGGCAGCAAGACTTCCACCGGCTTGCCCAGCAGCTCGCGCGGCTCGAAACCGAACAAGCGCTCGGCCTGGCTGTTGACCAGCACGATGCGTCCGGTGGAGTTGGCCATCACAATCGCATCGGGCATCGATTCAAGCAGGCCGCGGTAGCGCGACTCGACTTGGCGCGCATCGCGCAGCGCCTTGGCGTCGGTGATGTCGTTCTGGCTGTGGATGATGTACTGGATTTCGCCCTGCGGCGTGTACACCGCTTTGCAAGCTGCGCCCACATAGACGGCCTGGCCGTCCTTGCGGCGGCGCAGGTATTCGAAATCGGCGCCGAATTCCTGTCGCACCGGATGGCCAGGCATGCCGATTAACTCGCCGAGCCGCTGACCGCGCGCCTCTTCCGCACTGTAGCCATAGATTTCAGTGGCGCCCCGGGTCCAGAAGATCACGATGTCGTGGGGATCTGTGGCAATGATTCCGCCGGGAGCTTCTTCAAGAATGAACTTGCCCAAGTCAGTTTGCATGGTTGGTCTCTAAACGGACTCAGCGAAACCAATTGTAAGCGAATTCAGGCGAAAAAAAACCGCCTGCCCTGACGGGCGAGGCGGTACGTAGCGCGGGGGTGCGCTCTTTAAATTACCAGGAGGCTTTCAAGGTGTAGGTGCCGCTGGTCGAACCAGTGCCACCCGAGTAGTAGTACACCTTGGCATACCACGTTACAGCAG
>JBCNOX010000010.1:0-27082 GCA_039593645.1 Pseudoduganella sp. | reverse complement strand
CTCATGCCGGTGCCGGTGTCGGCCACGCTGACACGCACATAGTCGCCGGCCGGCAGCGCGCCGGCCTGGTTGGCTGCCAGCGTGACATTGCGCGTGGTGACTTCCAGCGTACCGCCCTCAGGCATCGCATCGCGCGCATTGACCACCAGGTTGAGCAGGGCCGCCTCGAAGCGCGCCTCGTCGATCGATGCCTGGCGCAATTGGGGGTCGAGATCCATTTCAAAGCGCATCAGCGGCCCGGCGGCACGCCGCAGCACGCCTTCGAAACCGAGCACCAGCCGGTTCAACTGCTGCACGCTGGGCGCCAGCGGCTGCTGGCGCGCAAACGCCAGCAGTTGCTGTGTCAGCGCGGCGCCGCGGTCGACGGCACGGCGCATGCTGTCCAGCACGCGCCCGCGTGACGCTTCCGGCGGCGCGGTGCGCAGGATGTCGATGCCGTTGGATACCACCGCCAGCAGGTTGTTGAAATCGTGTGCCACGCCGCCGGTCAACTGGCCGATCGATTCCATTTTCTGCGCCTGGAACAGGGCTGCGCGCGCCTGTTCCAGCGATTCCTGCGCCTGGCGCTGCTCGGTGTTGTCGCGCGTGACCTTGGCGAAGCCCAGCAGCTCGCCTTGATCGTCGTACAGCGCATCGATGACCGCGTGGGCCCAGAAACGCGTACCGTCCTTGCGCACGCGCCAGCCTTCGCTTTCGTAGCGCCCTTCGCGCGCCGCGGTCACCAGCGCCCGCTCCGGCACGCCCGCTGCCTTGTCCTCTTCGGTAAAGAAGCGGCGGTAGTGGGTGCCAAGCACCTCCTCCGGCGCATAGCCCTTGATGCGTTCACCGCCCAGGTTCCAGTTGGTGATCAGTCCCTGCGGCGACAGCATGTAGATCGCATAGTCGATCACCCCTTGCACCAGCAGGCGGAAACTCTGTTCGCTCTGGCGCAGGGCTTCCATCACGCGCTTGCGCTCCGTGATATCGCGCGTCACGTTGGCGAAGCCGATGTGCTCGCCTTCGGGCGTATAGATCGGATCGATCACCACGCTGGCCCAGAACAGCGAACCATCCTTGCGCACGCGCCAGCCCTCGTTTTCAAAGCGGCCTTCATGCAAGGCCACGGCCAGCGCACGCTTGGCCAGGCCGGCCTGCTGGTCTTCCGGCGTATGGAAACGCGAGAAGTGGGTACCCAGGACTTCCTTTTCGCTGAAGCCGTTGAAACGCTGGGCGCCCGCATTCCAGCTGCTGATGCGGCCTTTGGTATCCATCATGTAGATCGCATAGTCGCTGATACTTGCCACCAGAAGTTCATACCTGGATGACAGACTCTCTATCGCTGGCGCTTCATTGATCATCAGTAGCTGTTCGCGCACTGCTGCGCGCATTGGTTGTGCGGGGATTTCAGCAGAATGCCACAATCTGCAATTATGTGGAAAACGAGTATGTTGCTAGCCTTGGCTGCCGCCATGGCCTTGCCCACGGTGGAGGTACCCAGCACCCGTTCCCCGGTGGACAAGTCCTACCGCAAGATGCTCCAAGGCATGGAACGTTTCAAGCGCGAGCAGGCGCTGGCGCCGCAGGCCGCCTTGCGCTTCCGCCTCCTGCCCCGCCAGCCAGGCACCGATATGCAAGGCATCAGGCTGAAAGTGGTGGGCGACACCACCAGCATGGCGGTACCGATCAGCGCCGACAACCAGTTCACGCTGGAATACAACGAGCTGCTGTGGCGCGAAGACGCCGCCGTGCTGGCCAACCGCAAGACCTTGTCCATGACATGGCGCGCCGAAGTGCGCAGCCCCGGCGTACCGCAAGGCATGCGGCGTCTGGGCGACCTGCGGCTCGAATGCCTGGTCGGCATGGAGGCTGGGCTGGTGTCGAACAATGCCCACCTGTTTGCCTGGCTCGATGAATTCCTGCGCAGCCCGGACAAAGTGTGCAGCGACCCGCACGGCAATTATCTGTACTTCACGGAAAGACCATTGTTCTCCATCACACTGCAGGCTGGCGAGCGGCGCGCCACCCTGCCCTTCCACGCACTGTACGCCGGCAATCCGCCGGCCGCCGAAATGCCTTACTGCGATTGCCAGGTGCTGCTGGACCGCAGCTACTTCGCGCCGATCTGGGACCGCAGCTGGCCCGACGATACCTTGCTGAGCTTTGAATACATGGACGACCCGCCACCCGCCAGCCAGGCGGCGCCGCGCGACCGTACAGCAGCGCTGGCAGCGTTCGGGCCGCCGCAGCTCAGCAGGCGTTTCGACAGCGGGCGCGAAGTCTGGCTGTACCAGTCCGCGCCGCCGGTCCCGCTGCAGCCCGGCCCCGACGGCCGGCCGCGCCTGGGCGAGCACGTGCTGCTGTTCGGCGCCGACGGCGCGACCGTGAAGGCGCGCCAGCGCGCACCGTGATGAAGAAGTTTTTCGCCCCTGCTGTTGGCAGTTTCGTTTCAGTTGGCGCCAAGCTGCTGGCCCAGGAACTCCGCCGCGCGGCGCCAGAAAGCAATGCGGTTGGCCGCCAACGGCGTTTGCCGGCCCTTATTGCTGAATGTCAGTACTTCCGACTGGGTGTTGCCAGCCTTGAGCCGTTGTCCCAATTGCGGCGCATATTTCGCCAGACCTCTCTCTTCCATGCCATAGGCGAGCAGCACCGGCTGGGTATAGCGACGCGCTGCGTCCAACAGGGCTGGTTGGCTGCGGCCGCCAATCATGGCCACCGGCGTGTGCATAGCGTCATTGCAAGCGCATTGCTGTTCGCGCTGCTCCATCATGGCAGGATCTGCATCCGGCGACCAGCTGAGGGCACACTTGAACAAGTCCGGCTGTATCGACGTGGCCAGCACGGCAGCATAACCGCCAAAGCCCGTACCAGCGATGCAAACGCGGTTTGGATCGACCATACCTGTCGCCACGGCCAAGCGCACCGCAGCCGCTAAGTCTTCCTGCAGGGCACCGCCCCACTCTCGCCAGCCGGCGTGGAAATACTTGGCGCCGTAGCCATAGGTGCCACGCGGGTCCAGCTGCAGGACGGCGTAACCTTGCGCCACCAAGAAATGTTCTACCGGATTCCATGCGTCAGGATTGACGCGCTGCCAGGACGCGGCGCCGAGCAATACTACCAGCGGCAAGCGCTTGCCCGCTTGGCCGGCGGGTACGCTGAGCCACGTAGGCATGTCATAACCGCCAGTTTTGACATTAGCGGTCACACGTTGCGGTGCCGCTTTTGGATCGAGGCCGGGCATGGACTCGCCGATGCGCATCAATTTGCCGGTACCGGTATGAAACAAGAAATAGCTCTGGGGCTCGCGATAGGAATGTGCTCCCAACAGCACATATGGCGTTTCAGCACGTGCCGCAGGCATCAGAACATTCACGGTATTGGGCAGGGCGGCGTCGACCTTCTGCTGCGTCTCCTGCAGGCGGGGGTCATACCAGATCGTGACCGTGGCGCCGGCAGTTGAGCGGTAACCCAGAATGCGATCCTGAGCGACGATGAAGTTGCCCTCAGCATCATTGCCGGGGATGCTGATGAGCGGCTCGTCACCGAGCTTTCGCGCAGCAATGTCATAGCGGTAAACGCCTACTGTATCCTGTCCATTGCGCGCTTGCACATACAGCTTACCCTTCAGATACAGCAGGGGTTCGATTGTAGCGGCCGAACCCGGCTCAAATTCCACCAACTGGCGCCAGTCGCCGGCGTCAGTATGGTGGAACAGCCGGCGCTGACCGTCGCGCTGGATCAACGCTACGCGCAGGGTTGCCTTTTCATCGACCAAGCGGCGTAACGTGTAATTGCGGCGTGCGGACCGGTCTTCGTCCATGCGGTCGTACGGTCCGAACACATAGTCCATGTTATCGCTGCCCGTGTTCCGCCGCAGGAGGACCGATGCCCCACCCTTTTCATAAATACCCGTCATCCAGATATAGTTCGGCGGCAGGCCGGCACGCAGCAAGCCGTCCGTGTCGGTGCTTCCGGCAAACGCAAGACGGCCGGGGTCGGCAAAGGTTGCGGTGTCGGACCGAAGTTCAGCCACCTGCTTGAAATTGGCGCCGTTACGGTCGACGGCCAACATGCCACGCGGCACCGCTTGGGCCGTGCCCGCAAGGTTGGCGATCTCCAACAGCAAGCGAACGTTACTGGCCCAGCTAGCTCTGATCACATCAGCATTGTTATAGCTGAAGGTCGGCGTCATCGCTTGAGTTTCCACATCCAGCACGCCCACCATTGCGCGGCCCGCGTCGTTGGTGAGCAGCATGCCAACCTGGCGCCCATCGGGCGACATGGCGGCATCGTGGAGGATGGGATCGCGGAAATACTGTGCGGCATCCGGAGCCGCGCTGGCCTTGGATGAAGCGCACAGGAACAGTGTTAGCAGAACAGATCGGGCAACGCGCATCAGCAGCTTATCAGTTGAAAGTTGTAAGATTTGCCAGAATATCCCTCCCGCACTTTGTTGTCCATCGCCAGGCCACCGTTTCTCGTTGTCTCTCTCAAAGGTGGCCGCTCCCAATTCTCCTCAACCGATACACTACGGAATACTTCGCCTGCACATCGGTGAAGCGGCACGTCGGGGGTATCACCCGACATGGGGCAGCCTTGACGTGCCAGGTAGGCCTGACCAATAATTCAATTTAACAACATTACAAGCGCCGCCCTCTCCCCCTCAACGGTGGTGCGATTCCCTTCCATGATTGACAAAGTCCTCTACGCGGTAGCGCATTACTTCGCCTTATTGATTTTTTTGTGCGCCTGCTGGGGTGCCGGCCGGGCGGTGCTGCGCCGCCTGGACTCGGACGTGGCCCAACTCGAAGCCGACGGAGCGCTATGGCATGCCATTGCGGCGGCATTTGGCATCGGCCTGTACATCTATGGCATGCAATTGCTAGCACTCGCTGGCCAGTTGCGCTTGATACCGGTGGCAGCCACGCTGGTGGTTGGTCTCGGCTTGGGCGTGCTTGAATGGCGCGCCCTACCGGCACGCAGCGGACCGTCCGTCGCTCAACGCTGGCGTGGCGCAGACTGGACCGAACGCGGTACGCTGCTACTCTTAGGCTTGTTGCTCCTGCCGACACTCATCGACCCGCTGTGCCCGCCGCTCGCGTGGGACGAAGTGCAGAGCCACCTGCCACAAGCCCTGCAGTGGGTCTTGAGCGGTAAGCTTAGCGTCAAC
Organism: Pseudoduganella sp.; assembly: GCA_039593645.1. Lineage (GTDB taxonomy): Bacteria > Pseudomonadota > Gammaproteobacteria > Burkholderiales > Burkholderiaceae_D > Rugamonas. Next base: position 21,936 of record JBCNOX010000010.1, on the reverse strand, counting down.
GAATGGCTGCGCACTCCTTGGCACCCATTCAATACAAACCTGCTGTTCGGCGCGGCCATGCTCGTCTATGACGACGTAATGCCCCACCTGATCAACGCACTGGCCGCGTGGCTATGCGCCGCGTTGGTCTACCTTGCAGGCAAGCGCTATGCCGGCCAAAGCATCGCCATCATTGCCGCCATCATCTTGCTCAGCCTGGTGCGTACCGAGTTCGACGGTGCGATGCTGGACACCAGCGCCATGCTGTTTATTTTCACAGGCTTCTTGGCCTTTCATCAATGGCAACAACAGCCCCAGCGGAGTGTGCTGCTGGCTGCGGCGGCCTTTATGTTTGGCGTTGCTATCGGCAGCAAATACCAGGCGCTGCAGGTACTGCCTCTGCTGATGATCGCTTTGCTGATCCGCACACGCTCGCCCCGCAATTGGCTTATTGCTTCGATCAGCCTGCTCTTGCCTTGCGCATACTGGTATGTGAGAAATTACGTGCAGACAGGCGACCCGTTCGATCCTCTTGGCGGCAAGGTATTCGGATTCAGCGACTGGAACCTGGCGGACTATCAGTTCCAACTTGAGGATGTCAAACGCAACGCGGGTATGCCGAGCTGGATTATCTGGCCCGCGATGCTGGCGCCATTTGTCGCAAAAGTGCGTCGCCTGCCAGGTGCGCCAGCCGCCATGATCGTGGCTTGCTTTGGCTTGGCAGTATGGTTGGTGACTTCGCGCTACCCGCGCTACCTGATGCCATACTACCCCGTCCTGGCACTGTTGGCGGCGGCCGTCTGGCACTGGTTGTTCGTGACTTGCTGCAGCCGGTTTGCGCGCGGGCCAGAATCGCGGCTGCAAAGTAAGGCAGCGGTCGTTTGCGTCGTCCTGGCGCTCCTGGTCGTCCTGCCCTTTGCCCTCAAGAAGGCACACAAAAGCTGGAAAATGGTGGCGCCGACTGCGATTGCCCGCGAAGTGATATTGCACCGAGAAATTACCGGCTACCCCGTGCTAGCCTATTTGCGTGAACATCCGATGGGCCGCACCTATCAGTTTGGACTCGAAGATTCCCTCTATTACGCGCCGCTGCGAACTGGCGGCGATCATTTCGGTCCGGGGCGCTATCGGGATCATGCCGGCTTGGCGCCGGCCGAGCTGTCCAAAGCCTTACGTGATTCCGGTTACTCCAGTCTGTTGATCCATAGTGAGCGCTGGCCGGGCATCAATACGCGGCCAGGGTTCGCGGAATTCTTTACGCTAGTACATCAGGCTGGACCGGTCTCCCTGTACCAGATTGTGGAACCCATATCGAAAGATAAAGACGCCCAGTAAAGCTTCTCACATGCTGAATTCTTGACAACCCCGCAGTTTGCCAGCTCGAGTCCTTGGCAAACGGGAAAACCCTCTGCTATAATTGCGCGCCTTGGCCTGGTAGCTCAGTTGGTAGAGCAGAGGACTGAAAATCCTTGTGTCGGTGGTTCGATTCCGCCCCGGGCCACCAAGAATAAAAATGAAAAACGCCGACTCTTGTAGTCGGCGTTTTCATTTATGACGCCTGCACTTTCAAAACACGCCCTATGCCGTTGCAGCCTGGCTCAACGTTCTCTTCCAGGATTAGAATGTCGTGTTTAGTAGATGCATACAACTTAAGGCAACCTCATGGGGAAGAATTCAGCAATCGCTGTCGTAATACCAACTTACAAGGCGCGCAATCACATCTTGCATGTGATTGAAGCTATTGGCCCAGAGGTTACGCGAATTTATGTTATCGATGACTGCTGCCCTGACAAGTCCGGTGAATATGTCGAAAACAACTGCAAGGATCATCGGGTAACCGTCATCAAGCATGCCGAGAACAAGGGTGTAGGCGGCGCGGTAATGACAGGATATCAGGCTGCTATTGATGATGGCATGGCCATCATGGTCAAGATCGACAGCGACGGCCAGATGGATCCCACCCTGATTCCAGATTTCGTAGCGCCGATCGTTGCCGGAGAGGCTGATTACACCAAGGGCAATCGCTTCTTCGATCTCGAAGACGTGCGCTTAATGCCCAAGATGCGCTTGTTCGGCAATGCGGTGCTCTCGCTGATGTGCAAGCTGTCGTCTGGTTACTGGAATCTGTTCGATCCAACAAACGGTTACACTGCAATCCATGCAGAAGTAGCACGTCACCTGCCTTTCCATAAGATCAGCCAACGCTATTTCTTCGAGACCGACATTCTCTTCAGGTTGAATACCCTGCGCGCAGTGGCCGTCGATGTGCCGATGGCGGCCAAGTATGGCGATGAAGTCAGCAACCTGAAGATCTCGAAGATTATCGGGGAATTTCTTGTGAAACACGCACGGAATCTCTCTAAGCGGATTTTCTATAATTACTATCTCCGCGATATGTCCCTGGCATCAATTGAGCTGCCTTGCGGGCTTGGGTTATTGGGTTTCGGCTTTACTTACGGCATCTATCATTGGGCAAAGTCCGCTCAAACGGGGATCGCCACACCGGCGGGCACCGTCATGCTTGCGGCGATGCCTGCAATGATTGGCTTGCAACTGACGCTGGCTTTTATCTCCTATGACATCGCCTCGGTACCAAGGCGACGCATCCATCGTGGCTGATCGTAGCGTGGCAAACCGGCGAGCGGGGAGCCAGTTCGTTGTGTTCGTCCTGGTTGGCGTCACGTGCGCCGTGATCGATGTCGGGCTGATGAAACTGCTCGGCATGTTGGGTTTGCATTATATGATTGCGGCCTCAGCTGGATTCGCGGCAGGCTTGGCCGCCAATTTCGCCCTGCATACCTGCCTGACCTTCAAGGCAAGCTATTCCCACGCCACGCTGGCGCGCTTCATGGGTGTCGTGCTGGTCAACTATCTCATCACAATGTTTTGTGTGGCGCTGCTCCAGCATTGGCTCGACATGCCTGTATTGGGCAAGGTGATATCCTTGCCGCTGGTTGCAGTGAACGGCTTTTTGTTGAGCAAACACTGGGTATACAAATAATGGAGTTCACTCCGGTTCGATGCGATGAGGCGGCATATGCCGAATATGTTCGGCTTTTTGCCGATTGCTTTCCTGGCGTAGACAAATTTAGCCGCGACTATCTCGACTGGTTATATCGTTGCAATCCTGACGGCAAGGTTGTCGGTTTCGACGCGCGCGACGGCAACCGCCTGGCTGCCCATTACGTCTGTATTCCAGCGCGGGCAAGGATCGGGAACGAGGAGGTGCCGGTTCTGTTGTCGCTGAACACAGCGACGCATCCGGAATATCAAGGCAAGGGATTGTTTACGAAACTGGCCGAACTTACCCTAGCGGCCGGTGCGGAGCTTGGCTATGACTCCGTGTATGGCGTAGCCAATGCCAACAGTACACCAGGCTTCACACGCAAACTGGGTTTCCAATTGGTCGGTCCATTGCAAGCCAGCGTAGGTATCGGGCCGGTAGGGATCCGCTTCTCGCAAGACACTTCGTCACTGCAATTTCGGCGGATCTGGAGTGTACAGGCCCTCGCTTGGCGCTGCGCCTGCCCAGTCAATCCCATTAGCGCCCAGGCAGGCCAAGACCGCACGACATTGCTTGCCTCGGTGCCTGGCATCCCCATGATGGCGGTAGCGGAAGTCGACATCGTTGCGCCTGAAGAGAAGGAGCCCGCCACGATTTCGCCGCTCCGCCTGTTCCTCGGCCACGTCCCATCGGCTTGGCAGCGCCGCGCGCTATATATGAGTATTCCCAAGCGTTTGCGTCCTTCGCCCCTTAATCTGATTTACCGCTCACTTACAGGCCGTATAAAGGCAATCGACCCTGACGCGGTATTCCTTGGGTTCATTGATTTCGATGCCTACTGATTCAAGCACCCCACTTGCTCTTTTCTTGTTTCCGCACCAAGACGATGAGTTCGGTGTGTTCTATCAAATCGAACAGGAGCGACGGGCTGGCCGGCGAGTCTTCTGCATCTATGTGACAGACGGCTCAACTACTGCTGCCCCGCTTCGCCGCAACGCGGAGTCGCTCGCGGTCCTGCAACGACTGGGAGTGGCACGGGACGACATATTGTTTATTGGCCAAGATCTGGGCATAGCCGACGGATTCCTGCATCATTTCGTTGAAGCCTTGGCCGAATGGCTCAATGCGTTTATCGTTTCACATCCGGAAATCGTGTCCTGTTATATCCCGGCTTGGGAGGGAGGGCACCCTGACCATGACCTGCTGCACGCGATCACGCTGCAGTTGCCGGCCATGCAAAAACGATTCGATATGGTCAGGCAGTTCTCGCTCTACCATGGGCAGGGATATAGCGGCCCCATGTTTCGCGTGCTGTCACCCCTGCCTGGCAATGGACCGGTACAGAGGCAAACGGTTGGATGGGGGGACCGCTTGCGCTATCTCCGTCTTTGCCTTGCCTACCCATCACAATGGCGTAGCTGGGTAGGGCTGTTCCCCTTCGTCTGCCTGCACTACCTCTTGGACGGAGCCCAGCAACTGCAGCCCGTCGATGACAAGCGCCTCGCCACGCGGCCGCATGCAGGTTCTCTCTACTATGAGCGGCGGGCGTTTCTCGATTGGCCAACGCTGCGAGCCGCAATAGATCGGCTTCAATCCTCTCTCGGAACAACTAAGGAATGAATTTCCCGGATGAGAATCGGTAGCCAATCTCTGGCATGCTGACCGCTGGCATTGTCGCTAATGTTCACGCTAATGGACGGTCATTTTCTTCTCCATGAGAGCCAATGGCTGCGCTCAGCAACTGGCAGTTTTGGCTGGGACTCGGGCTGTATGGCGCAGTGTTCCTGCTGTATGCGGCTGCTCTGGCGCGCCTGCCATTGAACGTGGCGCACCCGATCCTGGCGTCCGGCCCCGTTGCGACAGTCGCACTGTTCTCCATTTTCCTCTTCCGTGAACCGTTCCACTGGACCACGATCGCCGGCATCGTCCTGGCGATTTCCGGCGTAACCCTGATTACTGCGCGCGCGGCATGGCACCTCCTTCCTGCCGGCGCGCGCCGGCCATCCACAGGACAAGGCCAAGGTGGAATCGGCGGTGCAGGTGGTTGAGCGCTGGATCCTGGAGCGGCTGCGCGACCAGCGTTTCGCTACAGTGCACGAGGTCAACCGGGCCATCGCTCCGTTGCTGGAGCGCCTGAACCAGCGCCCCTTCCAACAGCTTCAAATTGCCGTTCAGCGTTAACTGAACGGCATTACACCTTCGGGTGGCGTTTTTATTTTTTTCCCGTCATAAAGGTGACACCCCGGTAATGCTAGCTTAAAATGCAACGCTCCCAAATTGCATTCAAGAGCAAAGTACATGAGCATTCCCGCGCAAGGTGTGAACTTTGCCTCCCACGGCAAAGTCAAGTACATCTCCCCCAATCTGGTTTTCTTCATCGTCCTGGCATGCACGGCGCTGGCCGTATTCACCGCCTTTTCACCGGCATTGCCGGGAGAGGGACTTGACCCTTCATGGATGCTGGCCATGAACCAGGCCATCGCGCAGGGGCTGGTTATTGGTTCCGAAATCACCTTTACCTTTGGGCCGTATGCGGCCATCTATACGAAGGCATACCATCCGGCCACCGATCATATGATGATCTGGGGCGCTATGTACCTTGGGTTGTCGTTTTCGCTGGCGGCTTACCTGAATTTCAAGGATACCAGCCGGACCATGCAGCTTGCCCTCCTGCTCGTCCTTGGCGGGCTCATCTATTTCCCGGATGCTCTCCTGTTCTTTTACCCCCTCCTTGTCGGCGCCAGCCTTTATCGGTCGATCGCCGAGAACGAAATCGAAAAGACAGGCGTGCCCAGCTTTGCCGCCATCTTGGTCGCGCTGATCACTCCTTTCGGCCTGCTCCCCCTGATCAAGGGCTCTGCTCTGGTCGCCTGCATCATGACCGTGTTGTTCTCCGTATTCCTGCTGGTGAAAACCGGACGGCGCCAATTGGCTGCGGCATGCTGCCTGATTCCTGTCGTTTCCATGTTCGCGTTCTGGATCATGGCTGGCCAACCTGTCGCAGCCCTTCCCCACTACGTCCAGTCCATGCTTCCGATTATCAGCGGATATACGGAGGCGATGTCTCTCAGCGGCAGCTCAAGGGAGTTGCTTGCCTATGCGGCAGCGGCGACCACCGTGGTGATCCTTTTATTCGTGCGCAAGGATGTGCCGCTTTCCCTGCGCTCGACAGCCGCCCTGATGTTTTCGTGCGTACTGTTCCTCGCATTCAAAGCCGGGTTCGTTCGGCATGATGGCCATGCGGTAATTGCCAGCACCACGCTGCTCCTGGCGGCAATGCTTGCTGGGACCCTGCTGTCTCGCTATAAGGCGCTCTTGCTCTTCCTTGGCGCTGCGGTCACTTGGTCCTATATCGACTCAGCTCACATCAAGACTTCTCCTCAGGCCGCTTTTCACAACTTCAAGTCCACCTATGTCAATGCATGGACAGGCCTGGCTTCGAGATTATCGACTCCTGGCAAGCTGCAAGAAGATTTTGAGCGCCGGCTGGCCGAGCTGAAGGTCCGTGGCCAGATCCCCCCCCTGGACGGGACCGTCGATATTTATTCTTACGACCAAGCGTACCTCATCGCATCGGGCAACAAATGGAGTCCCCGTCCTGTTTTGCAGAGCTACTCGGCATACACCCCTGCGTTGGCAGAAAAGAATAAGGAGCACCTGGTGGGCCCTAACAGGCCGGACAACATACTCTTTAAAGTACAGCCAATTGACGGCAGGCTGCCGGCCCTGGAAGAAGGTCCGAGCTGGCCCGTGCTCATATCTGACTATGAGCCATCTTCGTTTGTGAACGGCTACCTTCTGCTCAAGCATCGCCAGTCAGGCAGCATCACCGCTGCCCAGTCCAACAATGTTCTCAAACGTACAGCTTCGTTTGGTGAGGAAGTTACTTTGCCGGCGACCAATAAAGCATTGTTTGCAAAGATCAACCTGCAAAAAAGTTTGCTCGGATCGCTCTCAAATACCTTGCTCAAACCGAGCCAGCTTGAGATCAGGATCACGACGGCGAGCGGACTTGTGAAAAGATACCGCATGGTCGCGAGCATGGCCGCATCGGGTTTTGTCCTCTCCCCGTTGGTTGAAAGCACCGAGGACTTCGGCGTACTGTACGCGGGGGCCAACTTCCTGAAAGGCAAATCCGTCGCATCAATCAGTATTGAGCCTGTCGGCCGCCACCTACTCTGGCGCAACACTTTTGAGATCGAGCTCTTCGCGTTGGAATATAAATCCAACGAAGACGTGATTGGCAAGTACGGCTTCACTCAAGTCGAGGACGAAACAGGCTTTGGCTATCCCGCAATGGTCGAGAAATGCGAAGGCAGTATTGATTCGGCCAACGGCGTCTCCCCCTCCCAGGCAGTATTGTCCGCCGCCGCATTGCTCAACGTGAATGGATGGCTAGCACTGTCGGTCGATGCAGCGGAACTGCCGGACAAGACCTACCTCATGCTGACCAATGAGCAGGGAAAGCGCTACTTTATCGAAACCCAGCGGACCGAGCGCACGGATGTCGGCGCCCATTTCAACAAGCCGCAATTGAACCAGTCGGGCTACCAGGTCACTGCCGATGTGACCAAGCTGGCAGGCGATTACACGCTGGGCCTGGCATATGAGAAAGGTAAATCCATGTTCATGTGCCCGCAGTTCAAAGCGAAGACGCATATTGCGCGATAACCCAGGCTAGGCGTTCCGCGTGGCCGGCTTGGCCGAAGACAGCAGGGACAAAGCGCCAATCGCCATCCCCAGCCAGAGCGTCACCAGGCGGATGGCAATGGCCAGCGACACCGCCGCGCCATATCCCACGCCACTTTCGGTGAGCTGGAGCACCAGCGATGCCTCCATCGCGCCCAAACCGGCTGGCACCATGCTCGCCGCGCCGAACAGGGTTGCCTGCACGAAGATCAATATGCAGGTCGCCGTCGTCACCCCCGTCCCGGCTGCATGACAAAACCAGGCAAACACCAGTGCCTGCGTGCCGTAAGCAAGCATCGCCGCACTTGAGAACGCTGTAACCTTGGGCAGTTTCCATGTGCTGGCCCAGTTCTCAAGGACGGCTTGCCCTCCTTTCACCGGCAGCCTTTGCCAGAGGCGTTGCTCCAGGCGCACCCACCAGCTCCCGCTGTGTGGATGAAGCAATAGGTAAGCGAAGGCGCGGCTGCCGAGCAGCAAGCCAGCAAACGCCAGCAGCCAGACCCAGGAAAATGCCCGGCCAGACTGCCATGAGGCCACAAAGCCCAGCAGGCACATACCCAGCACATCAGTCGACCGGTCCATCAGGAAGGCGGCCAAGCTGTGCGGCGCACGCACACCATGCTGCAGCAGTAGCGCAGTACGGAAAGTCTCGCCGGACTTGCCCGGCGTGGCTGTCAGCGCCAGGCCGGAGAGATAGATGGCCAAATGGCGCCAGCGTGGCACCTCGTAGCCGAAGCAGCGCAGAACAAGTTCCCAGCGCGCGAATCGCCAGAGGTAAGCCGAAGACGCCAAGACCGCGCCACCGAGAATAGTGCCCAGACCCAAAGCCGTCAGCGCCGCAGCAGTGTCGTGCCAGCCAAACCAAAAAATGGCAGCGAGATACAGCAGGACACCGGCGCTGACGAACAGCACGATTGCCTGGGTAATGCGCGCTGCGGTCCGGCTCATCGGAATGTCAGGAACTTATGTCCGAAATAGCTGGTCACCACCGGCACCAGTACGCCGGCCAGATGGGCTATAGCTTCCGCATGTTCAACCATCCCGAGCGAAGGCAGCACCCAGCGCGCCAGCAGCAAGCTGATGGCCAGCGTCTGCAGCACGGCCAGCACGTTCACGCCGACAAACTTGCCGACCTGGGAAGCCAGCGCCCCACCCTGCGCATTGAACACATGGCCACGCATCAGGGTGAACGCCACCAGCATGCCCACCAGATAAGCGAAGAACACCGCCGGTGCGTAATCGAGGAAGGTGCTGAACACGAAGCGCGAGCCGAAGTTGGCGCCCGCGGCAATGCCGCCAGCAACCAGAAAGCGCAGGAACTCTTTATTCAGCATGGGCCGCCATCTTTGCCATATTGCGGCCGAAGTCGATGCTTTCCGAGATGCCGCGGTCTTCCGGATAATAGTACGAGGTATCCGCCACCCATAGGCCCTTGACCGGCAGCGCCACCGGCGGTAACTTGTCCAGATAGCCCGGATCGCAGATTGGCTGCGCATAACGGTAGCGGCTGGCGCGCATGTCGACAAAATCTTCGTCGCGCAACGCCGGGTTGATCTTCTTCAGGTAGCTGCGCACCTTGTCGAGGAAGACTTGGTCGGCATCGGCGAATTTCGGATGTTCGCCCGGCATGTAGAACGGCACATAGGTGATGTGCTCGTCGAGCGGGCGCAGGTTTGAATACTCGACCAGGCCGGGGATGTCCATGTCGGGATCGTTGGTGTTGAGCCAGAAGTTTTCCGTCACCGGCTTGCGCAGCTTGGCAATCACGCACACCACTGCGATGTTTTTAACGGCCTGGAACTTGCCCAGCACTTCAGGCGGCAAGTCAGGCATGACACGCGGCACGTACGGCAGCGGGATGGTGCTGACCACCTTGTCAAAGGTTTCAAACTGGCCGCCGGCCTCGATGCCGCGCACCCGGCCCTGCTCCATCACGACCTTGCTGACCGGGGTGGACAGGCGCACTTCGCCGCCGTGCTTGACGATGTCGTCGCGCATGGCGTTGAGCAGCGTTTCGGAACCGCCATCGAGATAGCCCAGCTTTTCTTCAAACAGGCTGGCGCGCGATGTGCCGATGCGGCGGATGCGGCTCCAGATCCAGGCTGCAGACAGGTTGCTGCTGTAGTCGTAGAACTTGTAGTCGAACAGGCGGCGCCACAGCACTTCCCACGCTTCCTCGCCGACCCAGCGGCGGATCCAGCCGGTCGCCTCGACATTGTCCAGCGGACGCCATTCTTCACGCTTGCGCTTGGTGGACAGGAAGGCATGCAGGCCGTAGCGGAACTTGGCAAGCGGGCTCAAGCCGCGGAACTTCAGCAGCGCGACCGGGTTGCCCCAGGGCTGCAGGCGATTCTGGTACCAGTAGCCCATCTTGGTGGCAACCCAGTGCATCTTCGACTGCAGGCCCAGCTCGTCCAGCACTTGCAGGAAGGCGGCATCGGAGATGCAGTGGAAATGGTAATAGCGCTCGATCGAGAGGCCGGAGAAGTCGAAAGCGGCAGCCATGCCGCCGACCCGGTCATCAGCCTCGAACACCACTGGATGGTGGCCATCGCGTGCCAGTTGATACGCTACCGCAAGGCCCATCGGCCCGGCACCCAGTACAGCAATTCGTTGTCCCATAGTCAGAATTCCAGAATGATCGAGTTATAGCGCGCATCGTTGAACGTGGCATCCAGTGCCTTGCCGAACGGCGTGTACGGGACACCAAATATGCCGGGCCAGTCGATCACTTCGAACTCGTCCTTCGCACTCAGCGCGGTAAGCTGCTGGGTAGTGAATGGTGGCTTCTTGTCAAACAGCGACCAGGTCCAGATCAGCGCATAGAACAATCCATAAGGGATCTTGACGATAGGTGTCTTAGCCCCAGTGGTTTTCTTGATCATGCGGATGATGTCGATGTAATCGATCTTTTCATGGCCTGAAATATTGAAGATGCCGCCCGCCACGCGCCGCTCGAAGCAACTGATGATAATGTCCGAAAAATCGCGAGCCCAGAGAGGCTGCCGCATGTAACGCCCGTGCCCTGGAATCGGGAATACCGGTACCTTCTTCATGAAGCGCGACAACCAGCCCAGGTGTTTCCGGTCGAACCAGCCAAACATCAAAGTCGGGCGCAAGATCGGGCACTCGATGCCGCTGGCAAGGACCACTTGCTCCTGCTCGATCTTGCTGCGCGTGTAAAAGTCGTCGGCCACCGAACATACGACCGAGGAACTGATATGTACCAGGTAAGGCTGCTTCGGGCTGGCCTTGATCAAGCCAAGAATGTGCTTGGTCGAGTCGATGTTATTGCGCTGGAAGTCCGCATAGTCAAGGCCACCAATCTGCGCCTGCAGCATCAGCACCACATCGGCGCCATCAAAATGGCGCATCCATTCACCTGGTTCGGCCAGGTCGGCGTACACGCAAGTAACGCCCGGCTGCGCCTTCTTCAAGATGTCAAGGTTGGCCTGATGCTTGTCGAGCACAACCAGGTTGGTGTAGCCGCGGTCAATCAAGCGTGCCACCAAGTTCTGGCCCACCAGGCCAGCACCACCGGGCAGAAGTATTTTTTGGTTGAGAGAACTCATACGCATTCCTGTAGAAAAATCATTGTTTCGCGGCGATAGATCAATCACTCTTGATGGCAACAGCCGACCATTCGCCCCAGCCGTTGCCGGTATCGGACAACTTCACGCTAAAAGCTTGTTGCGGCAAGGCGTCGCCGGAGAACTCCAGCATTCCCCAATCTTGGGCCAATGGCATCGGTACCGTTCCCATGCCTTCAATCTCCATACTTTGCTGCCTGATAGAAGGGCCGGAGCGGTAAAACAGGCGGTCGCCGCGTTGCACGCGCAGGACAATCGAACCGCGGTCGGCATCGGAATTGACATAGCTGCCGTAGACCCGCATGCCCGCAAAAGTCGACCTGGCAAAGTCTGCGCCCTGCCAGGCACTGCCATCGACCACATTCGCGCTGCCGACCGTGGTACGCTGGGGCGACGGCTGGGCCGCCGTAAAGCGATACGGCAGCGCCATCGGCGCCTTCACCTGCATCTGGCAGATTGGCCCGGCGGGCCCTTCGCCGCGAAGCGTCAGGGCTTGGCCAGACACGACTGACTCCAGGTAGCCACGGTAGCCCGCCAAACGCGCCGCCCGGCCTTGGGTCGCGGCAACGTCATCTCTCCGGCTGCCGCCCAGCGCGTAACCGACCTGTTTGCCTTCGGGATCCAGCAAGCGCACCACCTGCGGCACGGTTTTGCCGGCGGGATCATACAGCCAGCCGTCGACACGCAAAAAGCGTCCCTCACCTTCGATCAAGCCGGCAGAATCCAGGGCTCCCATGCACGCAGGCAGGGCCGCAGGCGCAAATACCGTCCCCATGTGCGTGCGTGCGCCACGGTAAGGATACATGCCGAACACCGAACGCTGGTTGTCAGCGGCTTGCGTGGACCGGGCGATTACCTCCGTGCTCGGATAGACATGGCCAATTTCAACCTTGTCGTGAACGCGCAATTCGATCGCCAACGCGGCCACGGAACGGTCGAACACCTCGTCCGCATGCGAATCGAGCGCCTTGAACTGAAATTTCAGCATCGGCAGCATCAGCAAGGCCAATGCTCCATAGGCGAGCTGCCGCCGCCTGCCATGCAAGGCCAGGAGTGTCGGCGCAGACAGGGCCAGCAGCGCGGCCCAGGCCATGAGCGCTGGCGTTGTGTAGCGGAAGGCCGGGGTCATGTTGATTTGCATGCGCCCCGCCGCGGTACCGCTTGCAGTCCCTACGATGTAGGCGATGAAGAACAGCAGCGCCAGTTGCAGGGCGGCCTGATGTGGACGCCGCAGGTTCAGCCAGGCAAATCGGACCCAGCATCCGATCAGGAACAACCCTGCAAGCAGCGCCACCGTCTTGCCAATGCGGCCCTCGCCCAACGCAAAGTACAAAGGGCTGCCGAGGTAAATGGCAACATAACGGACAAACTGCTCCTTTCTGTGCCACACCTGGGACAATGCCCCATGCCCGGCAGGCGAGACATAATCGTGGAAGTAGGCAAACAGCACGACTGCCGACAATGCCGCAAGTACGCTGGCACGACGTGCGCCCTGGCGTGTCAGCAAGGCGTAAATCGTCATCAACGGCAGGGCCAGGATGCCGTTCGCCATGGTGCCGGCGCTCAGGACACCGAGCAGGCATGCCAACGCAAATTGGATGCCGCCGCCCTGGATCGAGCGGTACAGGACGTACAGCGCAGACAGCGGAAGCAGTTGGGCGAGAATGAACTGGCTTTGGAAAGCCCAGGTCAGGTTCTCATGCTGGCTCCAGAAGAACAGGCTTGCGACGATCAATGCGGCCAGCGCATGCTGGTCCAATTCTCGCTTGGAAGATGCCGCAGCTTGGCGCAGCAGGCGGCAAAACAGCACGGCACCGAGCAGCACTAGAAGGTAATTGACGGCGATCAGGAACCAGCTGCCGCCGCCAAACCAGCGTAAGTCCAGCCAAAAAAGCAGGCGCGACAGCACGATGCGGTGTTCGTTGTGCTGGCGCCACCAGACCGACCAATCGCTGCTGGCCGCCCGGTCCGCCATTGGCAGGTAGCTATCCCACATGTCCCAGAACGGCACTGCGGAATAGGCACGAACGCCCCCCACTACCGCCAGCACCACAAAAAGCAGGGCTAAACCGGTGAGACCGTGGCGCAAAAGGCGCTGCGGCGGTGCGAGGCGCGCGACGCTCATATGTCCATCCGGTTGAAGACGAAACGCGGGAGGTTGGCGATCACCAGCATGATCAGCGCCCACTTGCCCGGCGTATACAACACCGGCTGGCCCTTGGCTGTCGCCGCGACGATTTGGGCTGCTACGGACTCGACGCTGGCCATGCCGCGCTGCGGCATGTGCGCCGTCATCGGCGTCGCGGTCGGGCCCGGCTTCACCAGCACCACTTTGACATTGGTGCCGGCCAGGCGGTGCTGCAAGCCTTCCGCGTAGCGTGTGACCAGGCCCTTGGCCGCGCCGTAGACGTAATTGGATTTGCGGCCACGCTCGCCGGCCACCGAACTGATGATGGTCAGGGTGCCGCGGTTGACGCGCTGCATGTGGCCGGCAAAGGCTTCGGCAAACAATGCCGGCGAGATCCCGTTCACGTGCATGGCCTCGGCCGCCAGCGCCAGGTTGTCCTGGCAGGCTTTCTGGTCGGGCAGCGAGCCGTGCGCCACCAGCACGATGTCCGGCACGCCGCCGGCGGCAATGCCGTCCACGGTCGCGCGGATCTGCTGCGGATCGCTGAAATTCGCTTCGATGACGGTGACCTTCGATTGCGGGCTGCGCACACGCAGGTCGGCCGCCACGGCTTCGGTCTTTCCACGGTTGCGGCCCAGCAGGGTCAGGTCGAGCGGCTGTCCTGCAGCCCACAAGCGGGCGCAGTGTTCAGCCATGGCGGAAGTCGCGCCGACGATTACGATTTTCTTATTAGCAGACACTTAATTCCCCATCAAGCGGCGCGACATCGCGGAACTGATGCCCGGGTCGCGGTATTGTAAAAATTCGGCAAGGCGCGGATAACCGGCCTCGAACAATGCGCGCGGCATGCGCGCGTCTTTGGCCATGTAGATGCGGCCGCGCGCTTCGGCAACGATCGCGTCGAGCCGTTCGAACAGGCGCAGCGTGCGTTCGCCACGGTTCGGGAAGTCCAGCGCCAGCGTCACGCCTGGCTGCGGGAAGCTCAGCATACCCAGCGCCTCGCGCTCGCCGAAGGTCTTCAGCACAGCCAGGAAGGAGCCCTCGCCGCTATCGCTGATCGCTTCCAGCATGGCCTGCACCGCAGCGCGGCCCACCGCACGCGGCACCACGCTCTGGTATTGGTAGAAGCCGGTAGGACCGTACATGCGGTTCCACTCGTGCAGGTTATCAAGCGGGTAGAAATAGCTCTCGTAGTGCGCCACGCCTTTGCCGGCCCGGCTCTTCTGCAGGTTGTAATACGCGAAGTTGAACGGCGCCAGCGACAGCTTGTTCACCAACGACACCGGTGGCACGAAAGGCATGGTGCGCGCACGGGGCGCGGGCGCTTCGCGGCCTTCGATGGCGCAATGATTGGCGCGCAGGAAGATGCCGCGTCCGTTGCCGGACAGGCAGTCGATCCACGACACCGTATGCTCCCAGTCCGCTTCGGAAGCGTCGGACAGCGCGAAGAATTCGTCGAGATTGGTGTACGGCACGGTTTCGGTTTCCAGCCAGGGGCCGGCAACCCGGCGCAACTGGATCTCGGCAGTGCAGATGACGCCGGTCAGGCCCAGCCCGCCCACCGTGGCGGCAAACCATGCCGACTGTTCGGCCGGGCCGCACAGGATGCGGCTGCCGTCGGTGCGCAGCAATTCGATGCGGCGCACATGGTCACCAAACGAACCCACCGCGTGATGGTTCTTGCCGTGCACGTCGTTGGCGATGGCGCCGCCCACCGTGACCAGCTGGGTACCCGGGGTCACCGGCAGCATCCAGCCGCGCGGAATGGCCATGCGCTGGATATCGCGCAGCAGGACGCCCGCTTCGCAGCGCAGCACTCCCGTGTCCGGGTCGAAGCTGATGAAGCGGTCAAGCCCGGTGGTGCGCCACAGCACCCCGCCCGGATTCAGGCAGACATCGCCATAGCTGCGGCCCATGCCGTGCGCCAGGCCAGGCACGCCGCCCTGCAGCTGGCGCGCCACTTGCGCGCGCTCGGTCAGCGGGCGCACCTCGTGCTCCCACTGCCCCAGCCGTCCCCAGGAAGAGACCATTACCACGGCCATCCTGCCGTGCCCACTGCCAGTACTGCAGCGAAGCAAACGCCCGCAACCAGGCTGGCTTTATCCTTGACCGCGAAGACCAGCGGGTCATCATGCATTTGGCCGCGATGCGCCTGCATCCACATCCAGCTGACCCAGAACAGCATGACCGGCACCGCGCCCCATACGATTTCGGGCGTGCGGTACAACATCACCACCGCGTCGCTATTCAGGTACAAGGCCAACACCACCAGCGCGGCATAGCCCGCACTGACGCCCAACATCTGGATCAGCGGCGCGTCCGTCGTGTAGTAGCCGCGGCCATGGGCCTTCTTCTTGCCGTGCAGAACCTGCACCTGCAGTTCGGCGTAGCGCTTGACGAAGGCCAGCGAGAGGAACAGGAAGACGGAGAAGGCCAGCAGCCAGAACGACAACGGCATGCTCAGCGCGGCGGCACCGGCGATAATGCGCAGCGTGTACAGCAAGGCCAGCGTCACGCAATCGACCAGCATCAAGCGCTTGAGCAGCCACGAATAAGCGCAAGTCAGGAGAAAATAAGCACTCAGCCAGGCGAAGAAGCTGCCACCTACCTGCCACGCTACCGCCGCGCTGGCGGCCAGCAGCAGTGGCGCACAGAGCACGCCCTGCCAGGCCGGCACCTGGCCGCTGGCGAATGGGCGGTTGCGCTTGCGCGGGTGCTGGCGATCGCTTTCCAGGTCGAGCAAGTCGTTGGCGATGTACACCGACGAAGCGCACAGGCTGAAGGCGATAAAGGCCAGCAGCAAAGGCATCCAGTTTGCAGGATCGGTGAACTGGTGGGCAGCAAACAGGGGCACGAACAGCAGCAGGTTTTTCAGCCATTGGTGCACGCGCAGTACACGGCGCCATGCAGTAAAGCCGGCACCCGGAGCCGCGAAGGAACGCTCCACCTCGCAGCAGTTGGCCGCGCGCCGGGCCAGGTCGGGCGGCGCGTTGACGACCACGGCACGGCGCGCGCTGCGCCATACCGGCAAATCGGCATGCGAGTTGCCGGCATAGTCGTAGCCGGCCTGGCCGAAGCGCTGCACCAGCGCGTCCGCCTTGTTCTTGCCTGCCAGGTTAACCTGGCCGTCGCTGGCCATGACTTCGTCGAACACACCGAGATGGTCGGCAATGGCATTCGCGATCGACTGGTCGGATGCGGTGCACAGGATCAGCTTGCGGCCATTGCTGCGCTCCTGGCGCAGCCATTCCAGCAAAGCCGTGTTGTACGGCAGCGACGTCGCATCGAATTCACCATGTTGCGCCAGGCGGCGTTTCAGCACGGCCTTGCCGCGCGCCAGCAGGAACGGAATGCGCAACACCTCGACCGGTTTGTCGCGCAAGGTGCGCAGCGCCGACTCGTGCAGCATATCGGTGTGGATCAGCGTACCGTCAAGGTCGATGATGAGAGGCAGCGTGCTCATTGCAGCTTGCCCTGTTGCTTGATCATGCTATCTCCAGCTTGGATCGTTTTGTTAAATAATCGCTCGACGAAAGACGCGCTGGCGCAGCATGTGGCGGCGCGCCATGAGCGGTGGGCCTGGACTAAGGAACGGGTCGCGACGTGTGGCGGTCCGTTCCTGCCGCACTCGCTAACAAGTGGGGACGCGAGGCGGCCAAGCGTAAGAAAAGTCTTCTCCGTCAAGGGTCAAGTTCGGGCTGTACGTTGGATCGTTCAATAAACCGTCACCCCAACGAGCTTTCATGTAATCGATCTCCCTCTTGAAACGGGCGATTTTTTCCGGCGAATCTTCTTCACCTCGCGATGCCGACTCATGGTGATTCATTTCCGCGTACGGGGTCCACACGTTGCGATAGCCCGCCGCCTGGACGCGCAGGCAGAAATCAACGTCATTGAATGCCACGACCAGTTGTTCATCGAGACCTCCCATCTGTTCGAAGACCGAACGCCGCACCAGCAAACAGGCGGCGGTCACGGCGCTGAACGATTGGTGCAATACCGCACGCGCAAAATAGCCCGCCTGGCCTTTGGGAAGGTATTTGTGGGAATGGCCGGCAATGCCGCCCACTCCGACCACGACACCGCCATGCTGCAGGCGGCCATCCGGATACCACAGGCGCGCGCCAACGCAGCCGACATCCTGGCGCAACGCGAACGACACCATTTCCTCCAACCAGTCCGGGGTCAGAATTTCGATGTCATTATTCATGAGGCACAACAAATCCCCACGCGCCAGACGGGCAGCGCTATTGTTCAGGGCCGCATAGTTAAAGGGACTGTCATCCCGCACCACTTTGAAGCGCGGTGCCTGCAAACGATCGAACAAGGCCTGCGTGGCAGGTTCGACACTGCCGTTGTCGACGATGATGACCTCATAATTGCTGTAACTGGTCTTGGCCTCAAGGGAATTGAGGCACATTCCCAGCAGGTCGGCACGGTCCTTGGTCGGGATGATGATGCTTACCAGCGGCTGTGGCGACGGGCGTGCAAAGCGCACGCGATTCAGCGCCGGCGCTTCCGGGGCCGGGCACACTTCCGCCGCCAGACTTTTCCTTGCCAGGTGCTCGGCCACCGCGCGGCGCCCGGCATCGGCCGCGTAATTCTTTTCGCCAGCCGCGAGCGCGGTACTGCCCGCGATGGCACGCCAGTGGTACAGCACTTGCGGCACATGAACCACCTGTGCAGGCTCAAGCTGCTCAATGACGCGCAGCGCCAGGTCGTAATCCTGTGCGCCCTCAAAGCCGGTGCGGAAGCCCCCTAGACTGCGCAACAAGCTTGTGCGGTAAACGCCCAGGTGGCAGATCATGTTCTGCGCCAGGAGCAGTTCGTAGTTAAGCTCGGACTTGAAGTAGGGGTCATAGCGCCGGTTAGTTGCGTCAACCTTGTCTTCATCCGAGTAAATCAATCCTGCATCTGGATTGCGATTAATAGCCTCCACAATCCAGTACAAGGCATGCTCAGTCAGCAGATCGTCGTGGTCAAACAGTGCGACAAACTCGCCCTGCGCCAGGGCCAGGGCGGAATTGCTCGCCTGCGAAATGTGGCCGTTGGTTGCCCTGAAGTCGATCTTGATCCGGCTATCCTGGGCGGCAGTCGCCTCCAGCAGTGCACGCACTTGCGGGTCAGTCGAAGCGTCGTCCGCAATGCAAAGCTCCCAGTTGGGATATAACTGGCCGCGCACCGAGTCGATCGCTTGCGAAAGGAACTCCACTGGCGCGTTATAAACCGGCATGAGTACCGAAATCAGCGGCTGCGAGGCAAACCCTGCCATCTTCTCGCGCATCGCCGCGCGCGACTCGTCGGTGATGGTCGCATAGCGTTGCACCCAGGCCTGATAATCGTTGCGGTCAAAGCTTGCGGAGCGCGTCCTAACGACCATCATGCCGCGCCGAAGGCCAGCTATGCCCTCGCGCCGGAACAAGCCATATGCGATGCTTGCGGTCCGGCCCCAACCGCCATAGCGCCGGCTGGCGCTCAAAGCAAACTGCCAGGCGCGGCGGAACTTCAACACCACGCCGCCAATTGCACGCCACGGCCGGGTCAGGCGCCAACTGGTCGAGCTGCGCATGGCTTCAACGGCTTGGGTCAAATCGGCAATCTGACGGTCGCGTTCGAGCAGGACACGTAGCAAATGATCAACGCCCGCGTGGTAGTCGGTCGGGCGGCCTTCAGCACGCCCTTTTTCCATATAGTGCTCATAGCCAGAAGCGTACTCCTGGTTGCGCACCGCTTCAGCGACGTCAGGATTCACCTTCAAATAGACTACTTCATTAAATTCCGAATTCATGAATACCACTTAACCATCAACGATAACGGGCTAAAAGCTCAGCGCAAGCTCGCACCGGCGAACGCGCCAAGTGCGCAGCCACCACGGAACTTGCCCAAAAACCAACCTTGTTCTTTTCCCCCGCGAAGCGAGAGACTGATGAGCGCCCCCTTCGCTGCGGTTGCTATAGACCCAGCAAATGCACAAAGCTCGCTTACTTACAAGGAATCAATTTACTATTTTAACATCCGTGCACCGCCCTACCTCTTCGCAAAACACCCAGTGCTGCGTGACACAACCTCTTGCTTGAGTCTTGGTCTTTCGGCCAAAGCCACTGATTGCGCTGGTTTACTGGGCAACGTTCACCAGCTCTGGCGTGGCTTAGATCCGGTACTTTACGAACCGACCTCCTGCAGGTCGCCCCGCCTCTATTAACGACGACGTCATCCGCCGCAATGATCGCTTTCTCAGCTCTGCTGAGCATCGATTCATTACCGGGCTAGACTTTGGAGCTTTTCTAACGGCGAGGTGCGGAAAAGGTCTCAGCGATTGGGGAATTTGGCTGTGGTGAAGGCCGGCATGTGACTGTCGACATTACAATACTGGAAATAACTTATCAGACCGCTCTCGTAAGGCCAGTTAAAATGCGTTATCTTAGTAACCGCTTAATACCGCTAATGCACCTTCGAATAGATTCTGCCCTTTCGGTAAGCCCTTGATGGCCTGTTAATTCGGTTCCATCACTTTTTTCTGACAAAAACCCTCTCCTTCAATAGCGATCAATCATGCATACCCCGAGTACGGTGAGCAAGAGCTTGCATATACATCTCGTATTTACTATTGCTCTGCTTATCGTTGGGTGCGGTGGCTCGTCAGGCGGTCAGGTGCCAGTGCCCTCCGCAACTTTGGGCACACTACGTGTCTCTAGTAGCACACCTGGAGATGCCTCTCATAACGCAAACCGTAATGGCCCTATTGAAATCGTATTTGATCGTGAACTGGATCCATCGACTGCCCAGACTGAAACAGTAGTGCTGCAAACCGCTAGCGGCAATATCCCGACGAGCCTCGCCGTTGCAGGAAACAAGATGGAGGTCACATTTTCGCAACGGCTGGCCAGTGGCACAACGTACTTAATTAAAGCAGTTGGCCTACGGGGAAAGTCGGGAGAAACGCTTCCTGACGCGACGCTGCTAACTTTCACTACAACGACGCAAAGGGAGTGGAGCAATCCATTCCGGCTTGACGCGTCCGGAAATTCTAGCAAACCTTACATGTCTTTCGACAGTAACGGCAATGCCATCGCTGCCTGGCGTCAAAATGACGGGCAAAATGGAGCGATCTATTTCAGTAAATATACGCGAGAAATAGGATGGGGAAGTCCCGGTGTACTGCCTGGTGCATCGGGGGACGTTGGGCACATCCAATTAGCCAATATCGACGACAACCATGTACTTGCTGTATGGCCTCGATTTGATGCTTGCTGCATTGGCGTTTATTCAAGTCAATACACCGCCAGCACTGGTTGGGACACCCCAAAAAGGATCAACTCTGCAAATATCGCGCCAGGGTACCGGTCCCCTATTAGCGATCCGATCTCAGTTAGCACAAACCGTACAGGTACAGCATATGTGTCGTGGAACGAATTCACAGGCATGACTACCAGTGTCCAATTTCGGACCTTTTCGGTTAGTCAAGGTTGGAGCACGCTAAGCCAAATTGACTTCTTCAACGACCGTATGGACAGGGGGAACGTGTCGATGAACAGCCGTGGTGAAGCGTTTGCGACCTACACAATCCGGAACGACGCTTATGGGCCGGAGGGCATCAGTGCAAGGGCGAAACGGTATACGCCGGATGGCCAGTGGGTTTACGTTCCTGTTCATTCCCCGCTACTTACTGAAGCCCGCTTTCCAAAAGTAGTGACAGATGAAGACGGAAACGGAACCATTACATGGCTGCAAACTGACACGATAGGAAAAAGGATCCATGCCAAGCGATTTTCCGCTGCGGGGCTATTAGATTCGTACACCGTTCTTTCTGGTGATTCCGGTAATGCACAGCCGCCAAATATGGCAATTGATTCGTCTGGCAATGTAACGGTTGCGTGGGTGCAGAATATCAATGGAATCACTGAAATACATGTCAGTCGCTACACTGCAGCCACCGGATGGCAACCCGCCCAAGTTATTCACACCGACACAAAGTACTCAGGCATGGATTCTCCGCAAGTTGCAGTCGATAGCACTGGCAAGGTGGTTGTTGTATGGCTTCAGTATGACGACGCCCGAGTCAAGGTTTACTCGAGACAGTTTTCGCCCTCTCGGGGTTGGGAAGAGGTGAGAGTACAGAGTAGTAACGGAGATGCGTCAACCCCTCAAATCGCTTTTGGACCTTCTGGCGACGCAGCGATAATCTGGGAAAGCCGCGAAGGCGCCTCCAGCAAGATCTTCATCACTTCTTTCAACTAATTAGTTAGGCCTAAACAAATGGTATCGCCGGAATGATAGCCGCAGGAGTAGAACTTCTAATTTTGGAATTCAAGCTTCTTTTCGCATAAAGACGTCCCGATTCGCCGAAAGTCGGAGCACCGCCGTTCTGTAATAAAACCGGTTGCCTCCGGACTTACAATCAGGAGCGGTGGAGCATCGGTGACCTGATCGGAATTTTGTAGCCAGCGGGCTGGTTAGTCTTCATGGTATTTTTACACATGGAGGCTAGATGAAGAAACGTTTTACCGAAGAACAGATCATTGGAATTTTGCGCCAGGCCGATATCG
>JBCNOX010000001.1:0-48581 GCA_039593645.1 Pseudoduganella sp. | reverse complement strand
AGCAAGTGAAAGCCTGGGTCACCCACGACGACCAGGAGCTGGTGCCGACCCAGGCCGACAATGCCCACGACTGCTACGCCAGCTTCAAAGCCGCGATCGACGCTTGCGCTGCAGCCGGCGGCGGACGCGTCGTCATCCCGAAAGGCTACTGGTACTGCGCCGGCCCGCTGGTGCTGCGTTCCAACGTCCACGTCCATTTGCAAGCAGGCGCCCATCTCCTGTTTTCGCAAAACCCGGAAGACTACGCCCGCCACGGCGACTTCGACTGCGGCCCGAACGGCCAGCTCACGCTCTCGCGCTGGCAAAGCAACGACTGCCTGAACTACTCGCCGATGGTGTACGCCGTCAACGCCAGGAACATCGCCCTGACCGGCGAAGACTGGACTTCGAAACTGGACGGCCAGGGCGGCGTCGCCTTCAACGAAGCCGGCGATTGCTGGTGGTCCTGGAAAGGCAGGAACCGCACCATGAACGCCGTCTCGCAAACCACCGCGCCCGGTTACAAGGAAGGCCAACCGACGCAGGTCGTACCCAATCCGCTCAACAGGCCGCTGGCGGAAATCGCCCCTGGGCTGGACACCGCGCAGCGCAAGCTGATCGAAGGCGAAGGCGACAAATGGCGCAGCGACGAGCGCTACCTCCCTGCCCTGTCCGAAGCCGGCGTGCCGGTCGAACAGCGCGTGTTCGGCAAAGGCCACTACCTGCGCCCGCCGATGATCCACTTCATCAACTGCAGCAACGTACTGCTCGAAGGCTACCATGTGCAGAACACTCCGTTCTGGCAGCACCACCCGGTGAACTGCAGGAACCTGGTGATCCGCAAGGTCCACGCCGAAAGCCGGGGCCCGAACAGCGACGGCTTCGATCCGGAAGCCTGCGACCATGTGCTGGTGGAAGACTGCGTCCTCGATTCCGGCGACGACTGCATCGCCATCAAGGCCGGCAAGAACCGCGACATCCAGTACGGCCCGGCACGCAATATCGTAATCCAGGGCTGCACCATGCACAGCGGCCATGGCGCCGTCACCCTCGGCTCGGAAATGGCCGGCGGCATCGAGCATGTCTACGCGCGCGACCTGGTGTTCGAAAACGTGCACTGGGAAACCGACCCGCTGAATATCGCTATCCGCCTGAAGACCAACATGAACCGCGGCGGCTACCTGCGCCACTTCTACGTGAAGAACGTCAAGATCCCAAACGGGGTGCAGCTCAGCCCCTCGCATTATGCGCTGCTGCCTGGCTCCCCGATCGATACCAGGGGACTGGCCACCGCAGCCGGCGCCGTCGTCTCTTTCGACTGCGACTACCAGCCATCGGCCGACAGCGTCCGCATCCGTCCGCCCGACGTCTCCGACGTGCATATCGAAAATGTCAGCGTCGGCAATGTGACCAAAGACGGCACTAGCGGCTCCTGTTACCAGGCCATCGCCATCCTCGGTCCGGTTGCCAGCGACTATAACGGCCCGCAACCCGCGCCGCCTGTACTGCCGGTGCGCCGCGTCACCGTGTCCAACTGCGACTTCGGCAGTCCGGTCAACGCCGCGCAGCCGGTGTGGCTCCATAACGTGGCCGGCCTCAGGCTGGAAAATGTGACCATCGCCGGCAAGCGGCTTGACACGTCGCTCAGCGCCTGATTGGACAACGGGCGCGATCGCCAGTATGCTGTCGCAAATGATGATGGACAGCATACTGGCGCGCATCCAGGCCACTGGCCCTTCGCGCGATACGTCCCTGCTGCAGGAACTGGTTGGCAGCTTGCGTCCCAGGCACGCCAATGACCTGCAACAGGCTACCAACCGCCTGCGTGCCCTCGCGCACCTCCTTGCCACGCGGTCCGAATGGGCGCAAGCGTTGCGCGACTATCTTGCCGAAATAATCGGGCAGCGCAAGCTGGTGCACCTGCTCACCGATACCGGCGTGCTGCAGAACCAGGGTTTCTTTGGCGAGCTATGGCGCCGCCTGAACCACAAATGGCTGCCGCCGACCGTCAACGACGCTTACCTGAAAGACGTGTTCGGCCAGGTCTTCGACCACCAGGACGATTACCGGTGGGTCAACGGCGTGGAGCCATCGGTCTGGCTGGACCTGCTCAACGCGCTCCAGTTGCCGCAGCATGGCTGGCTGCAAGGCCAAGTGCTGGGCGAATTGCTGGAAGCGGTGCAGGTACTGTCCTACCGCATCAGCGCCATCGGCCTCGAGCCGGAACTGGTGCGCGTGCACCCGGACATCGAACGGTTCGAATCGCCCTTCCTGCGCCAGAATGCCGAAGTGGTGCAGCTCACCGAAGCCTGGCGCGCCCGCCTGGTCGATGCGCAAGCCGAAGTGCCGGACGCGCGCCACCTCGACGTGCTGCTCACCCAATGCGAAGAAATCATCGGCCGCGCGCGCAAGGCGGCCTCGGTGCAGGGCGTCTCGGTCAGCCTGACCCGTCTGCTGCTGCGCCTGACGCAAAGCATCGGCCGCCTGCGCATCCTGCTCGACCTGCTGGAAGCGCCCTCGCTGCAGGAAGCGCTGCCCACCGCGCTCGGCCTGTTCCGGCAACTGGTGGAGGCCGACAACCGCAAACTGAGCCTGACCGACCTGTTCCAGACCAACACCGAGCTGCTGGCCTTGCAGGTGACCGAACACGCCGGCCGCTCGGGCGAGCACTATGTCGCCAGCTCGCGCGCCGAATGGCTGTCGATGATGCGATCCGCCTCCGGCGCCGGCTTCATCGTCGGCTTCATGGCCACCCTCAAGGTGCTGATGGCAAGCCTGCTGCTGGCGCCGATCGGTTACGCGGTGCTGTACAGCCTAAACTACTCGCTCGGCTTCATGCTGATCCACGTGCTGCACTTCACCGTGGCCACCAAGCAGCCCGCCATGACGGCGGCCCGCATCGCCGCCGCCATCGACGAAGGCCAGAAGAAGCTGGACGAACTGGCCGACCTGGTGGTCAAGGTGCTGCGCTCGCAATTCGTGGCCATCGTCGGCAACGTGGCGCTGGCCATGCCCACCGCGTTTGCCATCGCGTTCGCCTGGCAGGCCGCCTTCGGCCAGCACCTGGCGGGCCCGGAAAAGGCGCAGCACCTGCTGCACGATATCGATCCGCTGCACAGCCTGGCCCTGCCGCATGCTGCGATCGCCGGCGTCTGCCTGTTCCTGTCCGGGCTGATTTCGGGCTACTACGACAACAAGGCAGCGTATAACGATATCGCACCGCGCCTGCGCCAGCTGCGCTGGCTGCGTTGGCTTCTGGGTGAAAAATGCCTGGCGCGCGTGACCGATTACATCGGCCGCAACCTGGGGGCGCTGGCGGGCAATTTCTTCTTCGGCATCATGCTGGGCACCATCGGCACCATCGGCTTCATGCTGGGTTTACCGATCGACATTCGCCACGTCACCTTCTCCAGCGCAAATTTCGCTTTTGCACTGGTTGGCCTCGACTACCAGCTCACCACCGGGCAATGGCTGCTGTCGCTGTCGGGCATTGCGCTGATCGCCCTGACCAACCTGGCCGTCAGCTTCACGCTGGCCCTGATGGTGGCGCTGCGTTCGCGCCGCGTCAGTTTCGGCCGCGGCCGGGCCCTGGCCGGCCTGGTATGGCAGCGCTTCCGCCGCGCGCCGCGCAGTTTCTTCGTGCCGCCGCGCGACCTCGAGCTGGGCTGACGCCCCAGCAGTCCGTGAAGGATCGCACAGACGATCCCGCCAGGCTGGCGTAAAGTAGTCCAGCCTGGTAAACGGAGAGATCGGATGAATGAACTCGTCCCAAGCGATCTGGAAGCCGAGAGCACGGCTTCCGTTGATGGCTTCACTTACACAGTCAAACTGCTGCACGATGAACAGGGATACCGCGCACGCCTGACCTGGCAGGACCGGAAGGCCGAGCAGATTACCCCGCCGTTTTCAAATCCGCGTTCCGCCATCATCGAAGGGCACTCCCTTGCAGAGGAATACATCCTCGCCTGGCGCAGTTGACCAGTGGTTGCCCGAGTGACCCGTTTCACGGCGCACATGCAAAGCCCGCTCGCCGATTTCATCCAATTTCTCCTGGACAGCAAGGTCGACCAGTGAACATCGCTCCCTGGGCCTTGGTGGTACATGGCGGCTCCGGCGCCGGCCGCCAGCTGGAGGACGGTTGCCGCGACGCCGCGCAAGCCGGCTACGCCATCCTTCACGGCCACGGCAGCGCACTGGATACCGCCGTACGCGCCGTCGCCCGCATGGAGGACGATGGCCGCTTCAACGCAGGCAGCGGATCGGTGCTCGGACTCGACGGCGCCACCATCGAAATGGATGCCGCCGTGATGGACAGCTGCGGCCGGCTTGGTGCCGTGGCAGCGCTGCGCCTGGTGCGCAACCCGGTCCATGTTGCGCGCGCCGTGTGCGAAACGCCCCATCACCTGCTCTGCGCCGAAGGTGCGTTGCGCTTCGCCCGCGCCCAGGGCCACGGCCCCTATGCCCACATCAGCGAACGGGTGCGCGCCAGCCATCGCGACATGCAGCAGCAGTTGCAGTCAGCGCAGCCAGAGCTGCCCGGCGTCGACAACGCAGCCTTTGCGCGCTACTGGAACTACCCCAAGGCTTGCGATACGGTCGGCGCCGTGGCGCGCGATGGCGACGGGCACTTCGCGGTGGCGGCATCGACCGGCGGCACCGCGCCTGCCCTGCTCGGGCGGGTGGGTGACACGCCCCTCATCGGCTGCGGCTTCTATGCCGGGCCGCTGGGGGCGGTCGCCGCCACCGGCGTCGGGGAACACATCATGCGCCACCTGCTGGCTCACACGGTGTACCGCTGGCTGGCGGAAGGCATGCCGCTGGCGGCGGCCCTGCGCCGCGGCATCGAGCTGTTCCCGCCGGAGGTTGATGTCGGCCTGATCGCCGTCACGCGCGAAGAGGCCGGCAGCGACAGCAACCGGCCCATGCCTGCCTGGCAGTTAAACGCGGCAGCATAACGGCGGTTTCAAAATGCCGTCCACGTCTTACAACCGAACCGCCGCGCGGCCGATGCCGCAGTACGCGCATCACTTCTACCATATCGAAAACCGCCAAAGGAGGATGCCATGACTACCCATGCAAACGAACACCTGGCCGACTGGCTGCGCGATGCCCACGCCATGGAACAGCAGGCCGAAGCGATGCTGGAGGGACAGGCTTCGCGCCTGGAACACTACCCGGAGCTGCGCCAGCGCGTGGCCCAGCACCTCGAAGACACGCGCTGGCAGCGCAGCCAGCTCGAAGGCTGCCTGGCGCGGCTGGGCAGTTCGCCCTCCACCGTGAAAGACCTGACCGGCAAGCTGATGGCCTTTGGCGAAGGCACGGTTGCCATGTTTGCAAGCGATGAAGTGGTCAAGGGCGCCATGGCCAGCTATGTGTTCGAGCAGATGGAAATCGCCAGCTACACCGTGCTGATTGCCGCGGCCGAGGCAGCGGGCGACCTGGAGACCAAGGCGGTCTGCGAGCAGATCATGGCGCAGGAGCGGGCCATGGCGGAATGGCTATTGCAACAACTGCCCACCACGACGGCGAATTTCCTGATGCGCTCCGCGACACCCGGAATGGAAGCAAAAACTTGATGTCCGGGCGCGCCGCATGCTAGAGTGCCGTAAGACTCCTGCTACGGCGCGCCCTGCCCCCGCATGCCAATGCCCAGATTCCCGCTGCACCCTGCTCTTGTGCGCAAGCTTCGAAATGAAACTTCATGCGCACGTCCACGTTTCCTCCTGCGAGCCGCTTTGGCGAGCAGCTTGTCCTGAATGCCCATTGCATCGACTTCGTCTACGGCGGCGTGTACGCCTGGGCTTATCTTGCCATGGCCGGGGTGCCCGACCCGGACATAGTTGTCATCCTGCGCACGCCTTTCGAGCGCTGGGGCGCCGCTGAACCCAATATTGCCGATGTTGCCCATCGGGCCATGCGCGCGCTGGGAATCCAGCGCCCTGTCGAGGCTTACGACTGTACAATACCATGACGGACTTACAACTTGCCCATCAGAAGGACGACGCACTTGGCTCGCAACAGGCAACCGAGACGGCCCACCATCCGCCGCATGCTTTTCGCACTGGTGCTGGCATGCACCCTGCCCGCCACCCTTGGCTTCGGCCTGCTGATCCAGCACTTTTATACGCGTGAGCGGGCCCAGGTCGAGCGCGACTCCCTGTTCGTAGTGCGCTCCATGATGCAAGCTGTCGATCGCGACCTCGACCTGGGCATCGTTGCCGCACGCGCCCTGGCCATGTCGGCCGAGCTTGACCAGGGCGACCTGGCCGGCTTCCACCGCAAGGCCGTCGGCATTGTCAACGCCGGCTTCCCCGGCTCCAATATTGTCCTCAGCACGCGCGACTCGGTGCAGCTGCTCAACACCTTGCGCCCGTTCGGGCCACCGATACCCGATCCCGGCAGCCATGAACGCATCCAGCGCGTGTTCGAGACGGGGCAGGTGGTAGTGTCGGATGTGTTCATCGGGGGCGTCACCGGCAAGCCGCTGGTCGCGGTCCATGTTCCGGTTTTCCGTGGCGGCCAGGTGGTGTACTGCCTTTCAGTCGGCTACCAGCCAAGCCACCTGGGACGCGTTCTGGTATCGGAAACCCTGCCCAAAGACCGGGTACTGGCGATTCTCGACCGCAAAGGCGTGATCATCGCGCGCACCCACGATTCCGAACGCCTGGTCGGCAAGCCCGCCTCGGCCAGCCTGGTCAAGCGCCTGTCCGAAACCGATGAAGACGTGTTCGACTCCATCACCCTGGAAGGCACCCCGGTCTATACGATCTTCACCCGCTCCAGCCGCACGGGATGGGCGGTCGCCGTCGGCGTGCCGCGCGCCTCCATCCTGCAGGAGCTGCTGTCGTCGATCACCTGGCTGACCTGGATCGTGCTGGTATTGCTGCTGGCGGGCTTCGGGCTGGCATGGTTCATCAGCGGTAGAATCCGCCAGCTCGAGGGCCTGATCCATGAACGGACGGACCAGCTCGAGGACGCCAACGTGCGCATCAGCACCGTCGTCGAAAGCGTGGGAGAAGGCATCATCACCATCGACGAGCAGGGCCGGATCGAAACTTTCAATCGCGCGGCCAGTGAGATCTTTGGCTACGCCCCGGAAGAAGCGATCGGGTCCAGCATCCAGATCCTGATGCCGGAATCCTTGCATCAAGCGCACCGCCAGGGCATGCAACGCTTCCTGGGGGGCGGCGAGCCGCACGTCATCGGCAAGGGAGCGGTCGAACTGCCGGCCCTGCGCAAGGATGGCAGCCAGTTCACCGTGGAATTGAGTATCAGCGCGATTCGCGACGAAGGCCAATACCGCTTCGTCGGCGTGCTGCGCGACGTCACCGACTTGAAGAAGTCGCAGGCCGCCTTGCGCGAAGCGGTGAAGGAAGCGCAGGCCGCCAATGCCGCCAAGAGCGCCTTCCTCGCCAATATGAGCCATGAATTGCGCACGCCGATGAATGCCGTGCTGGGCATGGCGCACCTGATGACCACGACCCCGCTGTCGCTGGAACAGCGGCGCTACCTGACCATGCTGCGCACGTCGGGGCAGTCCCTGCTGGCACTGCTGAACGACATTCTCGATTTTTCCAAGATCGAGGCCGGCAAGATCCAGCTCAACGCAACGCACTTCGAACTCGACGCGGTCCTGCACGCCGTCTCAACCATCATGAGCGTCAACGCGGGCGAGAAGGAACTGGAACTGGCTATCGGCGTCGAGCCGGACGTGCCGCGCATGCTGGTCGGCGACCCGCTGCGACTGCAGCAGATCCTGGTCAACCTGACCAGCAACGCCATCAAGTTCACGGCGCGCGGCGAAGTCAGTCTCAAGGTCGAATGCGCGGAATGCGACGAGCAGCACACGGTGATGCGCTTCATCGTGCGCGACACCGGCATCGGCATTTCACCGGACCAGATGGCGAACCTGTTCGCGCCCTTTGCCCAGGCCGACGAATCGGTCACCCGCAAGTATGGCGGCACCGGGCTTGGGCTGGTGATCTGCCAGCGCCTGGTCGAGCTGCAGGGCGGCAGCATCACGCTCGACAGCAATCCCGGCGAAGGCAGCACGTTCACGGTTACCCTGCCCTTTGGAACCGTGCCGGCCGCGCAGCAGCAGGCCGCGGCCGGCGCCGGTTCACGGCCATTGCGGGTGCTGGTGGTCGACGACCATTTCACCAGCCGCGTCTACCTTTCCAAGACGCTGCAAGCCTGGGGCTGGGCGGTCGACGTGGCCTCTTCCGGTGCGGAAGCGGACAGGATGCTGTCCCTTGCCGGCCAGCGCGGCTTGCCTTACGACGTGATACTCGCCGACTGGAGCATGCCTGCCACAGACCGGCAGTACATCGACGCGCTGCGCCACACGGCCACGCCTGCCGCTCCCGTCATCCTCATGGTCAGCGCCTATGAGCGCAGCAAGATGCTGGAAGAAGATGCCGACCGCAAGGGCCTGGTCACCAAGCCGGTGACCGCTTCCACCCTATACGATACCGTGCACGAGGTGCTGGACAAGGCCGAGGTGCACGAGGTGCAGGCCGACACCGCGCCTGTCCAGCAGCTCAGCGGCCGCCTGCTGCTGGTGGAAGACAATGCCATGAACCAGCTGGTTGCAGTCGGCATCCTCGAACGCGCCGGCGCCACCATCGACGTCGCCAATAACGGCGAGGAAGCAGTGCGCATGCTGCGCGCCGCCCCCGACGCCTACCGCCTGGTCCTGATGGACGTGCAGATGCCGGTCATGGATGGCTATACCGCGACCCGCGTCATCCGCCAGGAACTGGGCCTGAAGCTGCCCATCGTGGCGATGACCGCCGGCGTCATGGAATCCGAGCGCGCCGATTGCCTGGCGGCCGGGATGGACGACTTCATCCCCAAACCGCTCGATATCGACGAGATGATGCAGACGCTGGCGCGCTACCTGGCGCCTTAAACCCGCAGGATGCCGCGAAAGCCGCGCGCCGCGTAGTACGAATCGGCGCCATTGTGGTAGAGGAAGACGTGGCCGTAGCGGCGGTCGCAGAACAAGGCGCCGCCCTGCTTGCGGATATCGGCGGGCGTCTGCACCCAGCTCGACGTCTTGCGGTCGAACTCTCCCAGCGTTTGCAAGTGACGGTACTCGGCCTCGGTGAGCAGGCTGATGCCCATCTCCTTCGCCGCTTCCAGCGCGCTGCCGGATGGCTTGTTCTCCTTGCGTGCAGCCAGGGCGGCCTGGTCGAAACACAGGCTACGCCGCCCTGACGGGCTTTCCGCCGAACAATCGCAGAACACCACTTCGCCCGTCGCCGGGTCAACGCCGACAACGTCCGGCTCGCCACCGGTGCGCTCCATTTCCGCCAATACTTTCAACTTGTTCTCGTCAAGCCTGGCCCGTACTGTGTCCCAGGCCAGGCCTGCGTGGCGCTGCATGTTCTTGCTGAAACGTTCCTCCAGGATTGCAATCATTTAGCTCCTCCTCATTCAACCGTGCGCGTGGCCAAGGCCCTATACTAAGGCCATGCACGCACCCGCCTCAATACCCTTGCTTGTGGCCGGCATGCTCGGCCTCACGTCAACGCCCCCGGCGGCACTGGCGCAAGATGCCTTGACGCCTTCGTTCGCGAAGCTCGATTCGATGGAGGCGCGTGCCCAAGGCTGCGTTACCTGCCATGGCAAGCAAGGGCAAGGCACCGGCGACGGCCGTTTCCCGCGCATTGCCGGCAAGCCCGCCGGCTACCTGTACAACCAGCTGGTCGCCTTCCGCGACGGCACGCGCAGCTACCCGCCGATGAACTACCTGGTGGCCTACCTGCCCGATGCCTATTTGCGTGAGATGGCGGAACATTTCGCACGCCAGCGTCCTGCCGCCGCCGCATCGCCTCCTCCGGTCGACAAGGCCGTGGCGGAACGCGGCCAGAACATCGCGCAGCGCGGCGATCCCGCGCGCGGCGTGCCGGCCTGCATTGCCTGCCACGGCCAGGCACTGACCGGCATGGAGCCCGGCATCCCAGGGCTGGCTGGGCTGAGCCCCGCTTATGTGATCGGGCAGTTGACGCGCTGGCGCGTCGGCGAACGCAGGGCCGCCGAACCCGATTGCATGAAGCGCATTGCCACCCGCCTGTCCGATGCCGACATTTCCGCCGTGGCGGCCTGGCTGGCCGCGCAGCCGCTGCAAGCCGGCGCAGCGCCCGAACCCTCGCAACTGGTGCGCATGCCGCTGGCCTGCGGCAGCCAAAGGTAGGCGACATGCGGCCGCGCACCAGCAAAATCCTGTCGGCCGCGGTCCTCGCTGTGATGGTGGCGGCAGGCATTGCCTATTCACTTTACCCGCAACGCCGGCTGCCGCGATTGGCCGCTGCGCCTGTGGATGAAACCACCCAGACCCTGAACCGCGGCGAATACCTGGCGCGGGCCGGCGATTGCGTTGCCTGCCACACCGCGCCGAACGGGCAGAAGTTCGCCGGCGGCCGCGCCATGCCCACGCCCTTCGGCAACCTCTACGTGCCAAATATCACGCCGGATGACGACACCGGCATCGGCCAGTGGAGCGCCGACGAGTTCTACCGCATGCTGCACACCGGCATTTCGCGCGACGGCACCCTGCTCTATCCGGCCATGCCATTCGCCTCCTACACCAAGGTCACCCGTGCCGATTCGGATGCGATGTACGCCTACCTGATGTCGGTGCCGCCGGTGCGGCTGCAGAACCGCCCGCATGAATTGCGCTTCCCCTTCAACAACCGCAAGCTGCTGATCGGCTGGCGTACCCTCTACTTCAAGGAAGGCGAATACCGGCCGGACCCGAAGCAATCGGCGGAATGGAACCGTGGCGCCTACCTGGTGGAAGGACTGGGCCATTGCGCCATGTGCCACACCGCCATCAACGCCCTTGGCGGCAGCAGCGAATCGAAGGAATTCGAGGGCGGCATGATACCCAACCAGAACTGGTACGCGCCGTCGTTGACTTCGAATCGCGAGGCTGGGCTGGGGCACTGGCAGATCGAGGACATCATGAATCTGCTGCAGGTTGGCGTATCCCAGCGCGGCACGGTGTATGGCCCGATGGCCGAAGTTGTCTATAACAGCCTGCAATACCTGAGCGATGAAGACGCGCGCGCCATGGCGGTCTACCTGAAAAGCCTGCCGCAGCGCGACTCCGAACCGCCGCCCGGCAACCAGGCGCGCCTGGTGGCGCCGGAAGTGATGGAGACGGGGCGCAAGCTGTACTCGGCGCAGTGCGCGGTCTGCCACGGCGCGGAGGGGCGGGGCTTCCCGCCTGCGTATCCTCCGCTGGCGGACAACCAGTCGATCACCATGTCGTCACCGGTCAATTCAATCCGCATGGTGCTGAACGGCGGCTACCCGCCGGGCACGAAAAAGAATCCGCGCCCGCACGGCATGCCGCCCTTCTCCCACGTATTCACCGACGAACAGGCGGCGGCAGTGCTGACCTATATCCGCGTCGCCTGGGGCAATAACGGCACGCCGGTACGGCCGGAACAGGTCAGCGAATTGAGGAAGCTGTTGCCCGAATAAGGAGCTGCCCATGCAAGACGAAGAGCTGGATCGCAAGGTGGAAGAAATCGTCGAACGCGGACCGCGCGGCGCCTTCGCCGTGGCAGGCGTGGCAACCGCGATCGTGGTAGCCATTTTCTACCTGTTCTACCTGCTGGTCTACCTGCCGCGCGGAGCCGTCCAATGAACACTGCCGAAGCCGCGGAGCGGCGCTGGGCCATCATCGTGCTGGCGATCATCACCTCCCTGGTGGCGATGATGGTGTTCACCGGCATCCAGTGGGCCGCCATGCCCCCTTCGCGGGTCGAAACGGTCGACGTGCGCACCCTGCACCTGCGCGGCGAGTTCGTGGAAAACAACCTCGGCACCTCGCTCGGCAAGGACGGCCGCGTCATCGTACGCCTGGTGGCGCAGCAATATTCCTTCATGCCGCAATGCTTGCTGGTGCCGGCCGGCGTACCGGTGACCTTCCGCGCCACCAGCACCGACGCCATCCACGGCTTCGTGGTCGGCCGCACCAATGCCAACACCATGCTGATTCCCGGCTTCGTATCGACCTTCACCACCACCTTCCCCAAGGCCGGCGACCAGCTGATGCCCTGCCACGAGTATTGCGGCATCGGCCACGAGGCGATGTGGGCCAAGGTGCGCGTGATCCCGGCGCAGGATTTCTACTCCAGGGCCAGGGCGGCGGAAAGGCTGAATTGTGTTCAGGGCTAAGAAACTGGTGCTGGCCCATTTCTGGGTCGCCTTTATCGCCTTTTTCGCTGCCATACTGCTGGGCGAATGGCAGATGTTCCTGCGCAGCCCGCTGAGCGAATGGATCAACAATCCAGAGCACTATTACCGCTCGGTGACGGCGCACGGCACCGTCATGGCCTATGTGTTGCCCACGCTGGTGGCCATGGGCTTTGGCTACGCGCTGACCGAACTGGCGCTCAAGCGTCCGCTGCACGGCGTACGCTGGGCCTGGGCCGGCTTCTGGCTGGTGATCGCCGGCACCGTGCTGGCCGCTGTCACTATGGCTATTGGCAAGGCTTCCGTGCTGTACACCTTTTATCCGCCGATGATTGCCAGTCCGCTGTACTACATTGGCGTGGTGCTGGTGGTGGTCGGGTCGTGGATCTGGGTGGCCCTGATGTCGGTCAACCTGTACCGCTGGAAGAAGGACAATCCCGGCGCCACCGTGCCCCTGGCGATGTACGGCAACGTAGCCGGCGCCTACCTGTGGGCCTGGACCTCGGTTGGCGCGGCTTCCGAATTGTTGTTGCTGGTGCTGCCCGCATCGCTGGGCCTGACCGACACCATCAACGCCGGCCTGGCGCGGGTACTGTTCTCGTGGACCTTGCACGCCATCGTCTATTTCTGGCTGGTGCCGGCCTATATCGCGTTCTACACGCTGGTGCCGCGCGCCATCGGCGGCCGCCTGTACAGCGATACGATGGGTCGCGTTGCTTTTGCGCTGTTCCTGGTGTTCTCCATGCCGATCGGCATCCACCACCTGTTTGCCGACCCGCAGGTAGGCGCCGGCTTCAAGTTCGTGCACGCGGCGATGACGGCCATGGTCTCGGTGCCGACCCTGCTGACCGTGTTCACCATCGTGGCCTCGGTGGAGATTGCCGGCCGGCTGCGCGGCGGCCACGGCCTGTTCGGCTGGATCAAGGCCCTGCCCTGGCATGAGCCGATGATGCTGGCCGTGACCTTCTCCTTCATCATGCTTGGCTTCGGCGGCGCCGGCGGGCTGGTGAACATGAGCTACCAGCTCAATGAAACCATCCATAACACGCAATGGGTGACCGGCCACTTCCACCTGATTTTCGCGGGCGCCATCGTCATCATGTACTTCATGGTGGTGTACGAACTGTGGCCGCAGCTGACCAGTTGCGCGCCGCTGCGGCCCGGGCTGCAGCGCCTGCAACTCTGGCTCTGGTTCGTGGGAATGATGGTGCTGACCATGCCGTGGCACCTGGTCGGCCTGCTCGGCGCACCGCGCCGCATGGCTTATTACGATTACACGCACCCCGACCTGCACCCCCAGGCCTGGACGGTCACCATGTCCACTGCCGGTGGGCTGTTGCTGGTGCTCTCGGCGGCATTGTTCATCTACATCCTGGCCACCGCCCGCCGGCAGGATGCCGTTGCCGTGCCGGCGTTCACCTTCAGCCGCACCGCGCATGAAGAGGCCCGGCCGCCGGCTGCGCTGAACGGACTGGGGCTGTGGGTCGGCATGATGATCGCCCTGACGGTCGTCAATTATGGCTACCCGATCGCCCAACTGGCGCTCACGCCGCACGCCTCGGTGCCGGTGATTCCGATTGGAGGCCGCTGATGGACCGCGTCGGAAAACTCAGCTGTGTGGCGCTGGTGGGATTGACCGCCGCCTCCTTCCTGATCGGCTTCGCCCTGCTGCCATCAGCCCAGGCAGACTTCAGCGCGCAAGGCATCTGGTCCGCCATCTGCCGTGCCGCCGGCGTGCCGAACCGCTGGGCCGAGAGCGACGCCCCCGCCAACGCCCATGTCGCGACGCGGGTGGTGCTCGACCCGCGCATGGCGCGCATGGATGCGCCGGCCGCAATCGGCCGCGGCGCCACGCTCGCATTGAACTGCACCATGTGCCACGGCGCGCTGGGCATGAGCCGCTCCGACGCGCCCAACCTGGCCGGCCAGTATCCTGAGGTGGTGATGAAGCAGCTGCTCGACTACCGCGACGGCAAACGTTCCAGCGCCATCATGGAAGAACTGGCGCGCCGGCTGGGCGATCGCGATATCGCCGACCTGTCGGCTTATTACGCCAGCCTGCCCAAAGCACGCACCGCACCCACCACCTACGACGAGACCCTGCCCGCGCTGGTGCGCGTAGGCGACCCGATGCGCAATATCGCGCCCTGCATCGCCTGCCATGGCGGCGTGGACCAGAAGCTTGGTGCGCCTTGGCTGGAAGGCATGCCGAAGGTCTATCTCACCGAGCAACTGCTCGCCTTCCGCAGCGGCACCCGCGCCAACGATTCGCACCAGCTGATGCGCAATATGGCGCGCCCAATGACCGACCGCGAAATCAACGAAGTTGCCGAATTCTACGCGCGCAAGGCGCCGGCCGACCTGTCCGGCCATGCCGCCCCGCATGACTGAGCACGCTGCTAGAAGGCCTTCTTGCCCGGCATCAGGTCATGCGGATGGCGCCAGCCAGGCAGATCGCTGATGCGCTCTTTCCAGGCCGCGATGTTCGGGAATTCGGACATGTCGATGCCGGATTCCTCGGGCATATAGACATAGCCAGCCAGCGACAGGTCCGCGATGGTCAGGCGGTCGCCGACCAGGTATTTCTTATCGGCCAGGTGCTTGTCGACGATGCGGTAGGCGCCAACGGCACGATCGCGCAGGAACTGGGTGACCGGCGTCTCGCCAGTTTTCTGCAGGCCGACCATGAAGCGCAGGGTGGCGTAGTAGCTGGTGAACTTGTGGTTGTCGAACAGGATCCAGCGCCAGATGTCGCGTTTTTCACCGTCATTGCGGGCGCCGAACTGGCCGGTCACCTCGGCCAGGTAGTCGAGGATCACGCCGGACTGGCTGATCTTCAGGCCCTTGTGTTCCAGCACCGGGATCTCGCCCATTTCATTGAGGTTGTCGCGCCAGTTCTCGGTACGCGTCTCGCCGCCGAAATAGTCCACCACCACAGGCTCCCAGTCCGCACCGGCAAGTGCCAGGAACAGCGCAGCCTTGTACGAGTTGCCGGAAGCAGCAAAGCAGTGCAGTTTGAACTCCGCCATCTTGGTCCTTTCGAGTTGGATGTAGTCAGCCAGGCAATCATAAAGCAGATTGCCTGCGCCTGCAGGGACCCTACTTCGCGAGGACTTTGTCAGTACGGCGCAGCCACGCTTCGTGCAGCACAGTCCAGGTCACGCCGCCATCCAGGCTGGCATCCCAGACATGGTGCACGCCGCCAGGGATGGGTTTCCATACAGTGCGATGGAACTCCCGCTCGCCTTTGTCGTTAATGAAGTAGCCGGTCATCAGCATGCGCTCACCCTGCCAGCCTCCATCGATCGGAGCGAAATTGCCGCGCGCGCTGCTCCAGACATGGCGCCACAGTTTGTGCTTGCGATCATACATGCTGAGACTTGTGCCGGCGCCGTTCTCGGCACCGTTACCTCGCCACCACTCCTGCAGCACGCAGCCCTGCTCGATTTTCTCGATCAGCGTATGGCCAAGCAGCTTGCCATCGCGATCGAATGCCTCCCAGTTGCCGACCCAGAAGTCGAATTGCTTGTACTCCGGCGCGCTGCACGCGGAATTTTCGGCGCTGTGCGCAGAGGCAGCGAGCAACAGGGCAAATGCAATCAGAAGTTTGCGAATCATTTTGTTTCCTTTGACGTGTGGTTGAACGAATCCATTGTCGCCACTGGAGCCGCACCCCGACAGACATCCCGTGAACAACGAGCTTTCAAGATTGAACAACGCGATAGAATGCGCCAATGAGCAAATTCCTGACCAGCCGGCTCGCCTGGAACGATTACCAGGTGATCCTCGCCGTGGCCCGCCACGGCTCCCTTTCCAGGGCCGCCGAAGCCTTGGGCTCCAGCCATCCAACCCTGTTCCGCCGCATTCGCGATATCGAGGCCAGTCTCGGCACCACCTTGTTTGAGCGCAGCCGCCAGGGGTACCAGCCAACCGCAGCGGCGACTGGGTTACTGTCGCTCGCCGAGGAATTCGACCAGCGACTGCGCGACCTGGAACGGGACGCCGAGCTGGGAGCCGCGGGCCGCCTGACCCTTGCCACGAGCGAAGTGCTGATGCCCCGCGTCCTGCCGCCGCTGCTCGCGCGCTGCAGGCGCGAACTGCCCGATATCACAGTCAATCTGGAAATTGGCGAAAACCTGGCGAACGTACGCCAGCGTGAAGCAGATATCGCCCTGCGTTCGGGCGGAGAGCCCGACGGAGACCTGATCGGGCGCGTCATCTGCAATATCGAGGTGGCCATTTACGCCCCGGTGGGCTGGCCCAACGTATCCGAAGAAAACCTGCACGAGCAGGCCTGGGTCACGGTCGATGAATCGCTGGGACACCTGGCGTCATCGAAATGGCTGGAGGCGGAGGGTCTGATGCGGCACGCTGTGGTGCGCTGCTCAAGTACCCTGGCTGTATGCAGGTTGCTTGAAGAGGGCCTTGGTGTCGGAATATTGCCTTGCCACCTGGGCGATGCCAATCCGCGCCTGCGCCGGGTTTCTCCGCTGTTGTCGGACTTCCGCTCGCAACTATGGTTGCTTACGCCACGCCAGCTGCGTGGCGTGCCGAAGGTGTCGGCTACGGTCGAATGTCTCACCGCCGGCCTGCGCGAGATGAAGGACCTGTTCGAAGGCCGCAGCGCTTAGTTCAGGTAGCTGCTGCGCGCCTTGCGCTCCTTGCGAAACAGCCAAGGCTCAAGCGGATCACGCTCCGCCCATAAACCGATACGCGAATTGCGTGCCACAGCTTCGACTGCCGGCAGCGATGGATCGTGGTTGTATTGTGGGTAAACCCAGGCCATGCCCTTGCGCACTTGCGCCACATTGGCGTTGACGTCGCCGCAATGGACAACGGCCACAGTGCGCCCGTAGCGGTCCTGCTTGCCCGAATCGAGCTTCGCATCGCGGCCAAAGCAAAGGTCCGACAGCGATTGTTTCGAACGCGCGCCGAACGGCTGCTTCTTCTCCGGCGCATCGATATTCGCAAGACGGACCTTCACCGGCCGGCCTTTGCTCAACACGGTCAGCGTATCGCCATCGGAAACGCCAATGACCGTGTCTGCGTAAGATTGATTGCAAATAAGTGCAAAAATCAGTGCAAGCTTCTTAATTTCCTACTCCACTTGTTTGGACGGCCCCAATTGTATCGTCACAATGCGACTTCCGCAGCCAGCTTGAACGTGCGCTGGCTATTGCCTGATACCTCGCGCAAAGTGTCGTGGCGGCCGTCCGCGAATATCTGCGTGCTGCGCGTCTCCGGTTTCAGGGCATTGCCTGCCGTGGCGCGCAAGGTCAGGCCCGGGCCCAGCAGCCAGGCGGCATGCAAATCCAGGCGCCGTTCGGTGTTTCGACCGCTCCATTGCGAGACCGAGGTATGTGTGAGGCTACCCTTCTGCAGGTTCCAGCTGAAGCCTGCCGTCGCTCCGGCGCCGAAGCGAAAGTCGAGGCCACCAGTCAGCGTGAGCGGCACCTGCTCGCCAAGACGGTTACCCGGCGCCGGCACCGACGACACATGCGACCAGTTGCGCGACATTGCCAAGCGGGCGATGTATCCCGCGCCAAGCGCCAATCGTCCGTCAAACTCAAGGCCACGGGCGACGGCACTGCCGATATTGGCAGGCATCGCCACCCATTTTTCCTTGTCCTGGAACAGCACCGGCTGGATAACGTTGGCGATGCGCCGACGATATGCCGCGATGCTGAACATGCTCTCCTTGCCGAAATAGCTTTCGTATGCGGCATCCACTCCCCAGGCCAGCTCGGGCCGCAAAGCCGGATTGCCTTGCACGTCCGGATTTGCAGGCCCGTTGCCATTGTTGACCGTGAACCGGCGCGGCACCAGGTCGCGCGTATTGGGCGCCTTATAGCTGCGCGCGAGGCCGAGCCGCAGCTGGTCGCGCGAACCGGGCAAGCGCCACAGCAAGTGGGCAACCGGGCTCCAGACGCTTGAACTGCTGCTGACGTCGGACAGGTCGCGTCCATTGGTCAAGGTGCGCAGGCCTTCCCAGCGCAGGCCAAGATATGCGTCGAGTCCCGCCGACACTGTCCACTCATCCTGGACGTAGGCAGCAAGGCGCCGGACGCGGGCGGTATAGCGCTGGTCACGTTCGCCTAGCGCCTCCCCTGCCGCATTTGCATCCTCCTGCCGCCGCCATTCCCCACGGCGCGCCACCGAGGCGTCCCATCCTGCCACCAGAACATGCGCCCCGTCGCTTCCAAAGCGCAGCTTCCCGCTGGTACTGGCGCCATCGTCCGTCGCGCTGGAAAGAACATGTCGGCGCCAGAGCGCTTCGCCCGCCGCATTGCTGCCGGTGAAAACATAGTCGCTGCTGCGCCGGTTATGCGCGCCCCCGGCTTTCCATTCGATGCGGCCAACTTCGCCGAGGCGATGGCTGGCCTCAAGGTCGCTGCGGATGATATCTGTGCGGGCAACTGCGCTGTATGCGCTCACCGGGTAATCGCTCGCAGCACCCGACAAAATGGTTTCGATGTCGGTCCCGTAGTTGCGATTGCGGGCATGATCGAGCAGCCATTGCCATGCCAGCTTTGTACCGCCATCGAATTTCCAGTTCAGGCGCGGGGCCAGGCCCAGGCGCTCAGTCGTCGAGAAGTCCTCTTCGGCGGTCAGGCGCTGGCCCGACGGTGTACTGTCGAACATGCTGCTGGCCGCTCCGTTCTTTCCGCGCGCAGCCTGTACCGACACGTTGGCGGAAAAGTCGTCACTGCTGCGCGACAGGTCGAGCGAAGTTTCCGGCGACCAGCCAGCACCGGCGTGCCTGCCGGCCAGTGTCGCCTGCGACCTGGCGCGCCCCGGGCTTCGCCGCAAAATGATATTGATACTGCCGGCAATGCCCTGTGCGCTGCTATCGGCACTTGCGCTGCGCAGGATTTCAATACGTTCGATAAGTTCAGGCGCCAGGCTGTCCGGCGAAAATCCCGGCGGCGCCGGTTCTCCGTTCAGCAGGAACTGCGTGCGGCCGCCGCCAAGCCCCCGCAGCTGTACCTGGCCGCCGCTCGCCGTCACTCCAGGCTGGCGCCGTAGGGTATCGGCCACGGTAGTGTCGCCGTAACGCAAGATCTCGTCTCGCGAAACGACCACCCGGCCGGCACTATCATCGCGGCGCTGTTGCAGGGCGCTGGCCGCCTTGACCTCAACACGCGCCACGGCATCTTCGGCGCTGGCGCAAAGCGGAACTAAGAACAGGGAAAGCAGGACTCGCATCGTAATGGCTCGGTTGTGAAAGAACGATGCGCATTGTTGGCGAGGCAACGAAAAAAACGATGCGGAATGTGACGAACACCCGTTCCACCGGGATGAATGCCCCAATGCCGCTGATATACTGCCGCGCCATGGACCGACTACATTCAATGCCAGCCTGGCTGCGCGCCTTGCTGGCCAACTTCGCGCTGTGGACGCTGGTCTGCGCACTGGCCGGCATCACGACCTACGGCGACCGCGTTGAGAGCGGAGACAAGCGCAGCTACTGGCAGATGACAGCCGGCTGGTGGTTTGGCTACTCGGTGATGATGGTGCAAAGCTATCTCCTGTACATGGCCTGCCGCCGTTATCCGAACTGGCTCGCCAGCATGCAGCGCGTGGGCGTGGGCTACCTCGCCTACCTTGCCGTGTGCTGGCCGATCGCGATGCTTGGACTGGGCTTACGCCGCTGCTTCAAGTTCGACATCCCTCCGACGATTGCGAACGCCTGGACCTACGTGGTCACAATGGACAAGCTCGAATGGTTTGTCGAGTATGTACTGCTGACGATGGCCTTTGGCGTTGTCGTGGCGATCCTG
This sequence comes from Pseudoduganella sp., assembly GCA_039593645.1. Classification (GTDB taxonomy): domain Bacteria; phylum Pseudomonadota; class Gammaproteobacteria; order Burkholderiales; family Burkholderiaceae_D; genus Rugamonas. The sequence goes on along the minus strand of JBCNOX010000001.1, from coordinate 28,611 downwards.
CTGTGGCGCCAGCGCCGGCAGCAAGACCGGCAACTGGCCCAGGCCCTGCTGTCGCTTGAACGCCAGCGGCTCGCCGCCCTGCGCGGCCAGCTCGAACCGCATTTCATCTTCAATACGCTGAGCGCGATCGGCGCACTGGTGCGTATGGACGACAAGGCGCTCGCACTGGAAGGCCTGTCCCGGCTCGGCGACCTGCTCGAATATGCGTTGGCGAGCAGCGAAAGCGATTGGGTGGAGGCCGGCAAGGAACTGGAGTTCGTGCGGAATTACCTGGACTTGCAGCGCCTGCGTTTTGGCGAGCGCCTCCAGGTACGCATCGAAGGCGGACATTTGCTGGAGGACGGCGTCGATTGCCCGCCGATGCTGTTGCAGCCTCTGGTCGAAAACGCCCTGCGCCATGACCTTGAGTGCCACCCAGGAACCAGCGATATCGAATTGAAGTTCTTGCGGCACGGAGGGCAGCTCAAAGTCCTGGTTTCGAATCCGGCCAGCCCCCAGCCAGCGCCTTCAGCGGGCCTGGGCATTGGCCTGCGCGGCGTCCGCGCGCGCCTCCAGCTGGCTTATGGCGAAGCGGCCAGCCTGGCGACCGCGCGCGTCGGCAACCGCTTCGTGGCGGAGCTGACCCTGCCCTGGAGGGTGCAATAATGAAGGTGCTGATCGTGGACGATGAGGCCCACGCACGCACCAACCTCCGGTTTGCATTGCAGGCGCTGCCGGGTTGGCAGGTCGCGGCGGAATGCGCCGGCGCAGCGGAGGCACGCAGCTTCCTGCAGACAGGCAGTGCGGATATCGTTCTGCTCGACGTGCAGATGCCCTTGGAGTCGGGCCTGGATTTCGCGCTTGAGCTAAGCCGCCGCGAAGCGCCACCCTTGATTGTCTTCGTGACCGCCCACCGGGGCCACGCCCTGGAAGCATTTGACGTGCACGCGCTCGACTATATCGTCAAACCGGTAGACGAAAAACGGCTGCAACAAACACTCGATCGCGCCAGCAAACTGCTCGACCAGCGTGCCGCTTACACCAAAGCCCTGCGTGGCTTCGTCAACCCCAGCCCCGGATATTGGACCGAGCTCGCCGTGCGTTCCGTCGGCAGGATCGACCGCGTCGACCTGTCGCAGGTGCTGTGGATCGAGTCGGCGGGCAATTATGTCGAATTGCACCTGCCACAGCGCACCTTCCTCCACCGCAGCACCTTGACGGAGCTGGAGCGCTACCTGGACCCGGCGCAATTCCTGCGCATCCATCGCCGCATGGTCGTGCGTTGCAGCCAGATGCAGGCGATTCGCCAGCTCCAGGAGGGAAGCCACGAATTGACACTGGCCGGCGGCGCGCAGCTGCCGGTCAGCGAACGTTATGCCGCATCGGTGAAAACGCGGCTCGCGCGACTTACTCTACCCAGCTGAACCCATCGCGCGCCAGCAACGCGAAAGATTCGGACGGTCCCCAGGTCCCGGCAGCATAAGGATTCGGCTTTTCGGCCAGGGTGCTCCAGCCATTGATGATCGGGTCGGCCCACTCCCAGGCCGCTTCCAGTTCGTCGCGGCGCATGAAGTGGGTCAGGCGGCCGCGCACCACGTCGATCAGCAAGCGCTCATAGGCCTCGGCCCTACGCTGCGAGAACGCGGACTGCAGGTCAAGGTTCAGCGCCACCTGCTGCATCTGCATTCCGCTGCCAGGCTGCTTCGCCATCAGCTGCAGCTTGATCGCCTCTTCCGGCTGCAGTTCGATCACCAGCCGGTTGGCCACGCCGCCCGGAGTCTCCGGGAACAGCGGGAATGGCGGATTGGCGAATTCGATCACGATCTTGGACGAGCGGCGCGCCATGCGCTTACCCGTACGCAGGTAGAACGGCACCTTGGACCAGCGCCAGGTGTCGACGTATGCGCGCATTGCCACGAAGGTTTCGGTGCTACTGCCCTCTGGCACATTGCGCTCTTCCAGGTAGCCGGGCACTTCCTGGTTGCCGCTCACGCCGCGCACGTACTGGCCACGCACGGTGTCGCGCGCGATGGAAGCAAGGCTGAAGCGGCGCAGCGAGCGCAGGACCTTGAGCTTCTCGTCGCGCACCGCATCAGGCGCCAGCGATGCCGGCGGCTCCATCGCAACGATGCACAGCAGCTGCAACAGGTGGTTCTGCACCATGTCGCGCATGGCGCCGGCGCTGTCGTAGAAACCCGCGCGGCTGCCTACGCCCACCTCTTCGGCCACCGTGATCTGCACGCTGGTAATGTTCGGCGCACGCCACAAGGGTTCCAGGATCGAGTTGCCAAAGCGCAGCACCATCAGGTTCTGCACGGTTTCCTTGCCCAGGTAATGGTCGATGCGATATATCTGCGATTCTTCGAAGTGCTTGCCGACTGCTTCGTTGATCTCCACCGCTGATGCCAGGTCGCGGCCAAGCGGCTTCTCGAGCACCACGCGGGCATTGCGGTCGACCAGGCCGGCTTCGGCCAGCTTGTCGCAAATGGTGGTGAACAGCGACGGTGCCGTGGCCAGGTAGAACACGCGCTCGGCGCCGGAGCGCGAAACCTTGGCCAGCGGTGCCATGCCATCCTTTTCCACGTCGACCCGCACGAACTCCAGCAACTGCAGGAAGCTGCGCCAGGCCTCTTCCGTGAAGTTCTCCGTGCTGATGAAGGGGCGCGAATGCTCCTCGACGAAGGCCAGGTATGCCGTGCGGTCGTAATCCTGGCGGCCCGTGGAAATGATATGGGTCCCTGGCGGCAGGTTGCCGTGCAGGTGAGCCATGTACAGCGCCGGCAACAGCTTGCGCATGGCGAGGTCGCCCACCCCGCCAAAGATGATCATGTCGAGTGGCAGGCTGGAGTCGAATTGGGGAGTAGTGGTCATGTCGAGGCTCAAAAGCGTTTGCGGAAGCGGGTCAGAATGACAATAATACCCAAACTCTCGCAAGACGGCAGAACGACGATAAAGGAGCAAGTTTGGCTGGACTCTTAAGAACGGCGATTGGGGGCGCTTTGCTCGTCTGCTCCCTCCCCGCCTGGGCGGGCGGTGTGCTGTGCGAACCGCCCTACAATTTCGGCCTGAAGAACGGACCGGATACGGTGCTCTGCGAGATTCAGGCGACCGCGAAGCGCTTCCTCGACCAGCATAACGCCAATAACGAGACCGACTGGGAGCCTTTCGGCCCTGACTACCGGATTTGGGTGCCGCCCTGCCAGGTTCCATTGCGTGCGACATGGACTGCCGCTGACGGCGAGAAGCGCGTGCTCGTTACGTGCAAGCGCACCGCACCATCTGCGGTTGAACGCAAGTGGGCGATCTCAGTGGATGTCGTTGGCAAAAGCCTGCAGCAAAACCACTTCATCCTCGAAGCGGCCAGAAAATTCATTCGCCGCGAGAATGCGAAGCACAAATCGCATTGGTTGGCATGGAATCCGTCAGAGCCGCCCATGGTTCCCAAGTGTGCCGTGCCGCTATCGGTCCGGTGGCATGCAAAGAATTCCAGGAGCGAGGTGGATGTCATCTGCCGCGAGGCCGTTGAAACAGCATGGGGCAAGTCAAGCTGGCGGGTAAGAATACCCGTTGTCTAGCGCGGCTAAAAAGAAGAAGCTACTCTCGCCGCCCTTATTTGACATTATCGTCATTGTGACGATAATTCAGTTACCGCGACCCTAATGAGATAGGGCTGATTATGCGTACTTCAGCTATGGCATACTCCCCCCCTTGCAAATGAACGGCAGTTTATGAATAGCTTACCGACTGAAAACCACCGAACCCGTGTTGCAGCCGAACGGCGCGAGCGAACGCGCGCTCGCCTCCTTCAAGGCGCGCTGCAGGTGTTTTCCGAAAAAGGACCGGGAGCGGCAGTAATCGACGACGTGATTGCCTTGGCCGGCATGTCGCGCGGCTCGTTCTACAATTATTTCCGTACCAATGAGGAGTTGCTGCAAGCGGTTTCCACAGAAATTGGTAATGAACTTCTACGCATTATTGACCCCGTGGTGCAGCAACGCGATGATACGGTTGCCCGTTTGGCCTGCGGCACCAGGTTGTTGCTGCATACGGCTCGTAAATTCCCTTTGCTGGGAACTTTCCTGGCACGACTGGCTTGGCCGGCTGCGGCGCCGCACCTCCAGGGCATTCAGTTTCTGGGACGCGACCTGCAAGCCGGGATTGAGCAGGGAAAGTTTGACTGCGAAATTCGGATTGGCATCGACCTGGTAATGGGTACGATGTTCAGTGCGGCGAGCTCGCTGGCGTTTGAACCGCTCCCGGACGAGTATCCGGAAGCGATGGTAAGAGCTCTACTCAAAGGATTAGGAGTCAAGGAGCAGGCTGCTGCAAAGGCAGTCGCTGCTCCACTCCCCGAAGTGACGCTACAAGAAGACTCGATCCTGTTAGGCGCACTTGTCAAAAAAACTTGATCAGGCGGGCCTGGAAAAAATCACCGTGTTTCGCAAAACGCGAAGATACGGTCCGCATATACTGCACCGTGAACGGAATATTCAAGCCGGGCACCAGGGTGGTAAAGAATACCCCAGAGTTAGTTGAGCGGAAACGGCTCGCCCCCCATACGTTATTGCGGTCATCCTGGTATTGCTGCGCATGGATTGCATGCACACCAAGCACCCCGATCGCCGTCTTGTACGCAGCCGCAAGTTCCAGCCCTGCCCAATTGCCGCTACGTAGTTCGTTATCTCTATTGCGCGTGTTCAGCCCGAGGGTGAACTTGGCAGCCAGGCCGATTTCCGGCGTTGGCAGGTAAGCGACCTGAATGGCCGGGCGGAACGTATAAAAGTTTCCGGTTCCGATATCGGGGCCAGGATTGGAACTGTACTTGCCGGTCGGGAGGATAAGCGACGCGCCGCCTACGACGCGAAGATTGCTGTCGGCATACAGCCAGCCCCCCTGCAATTCCGTATCACCAAAACCCTTTACACTCCCGGTTTCGGCCGAGCCTTGTGCGGCAATCCCGGCCTGGTATTGGCTTGAGAACTGTGCTGCAACGACAGCCTGCGTCGCGGCAGGTATCGCCGGACTCCATTGCAAACCTGGCGTTGCCGCGTTGGCCACGATGGTCTGCTGTTTATGGCCGTACGGGATGTTGATGCCAAATGCAAGGCGGCCACCGCCAAATTGGTCCGATGTCACGTACCCGACCCCGATATTGACCAAGTCCATAGGCCCAGTCGCGTCAAGAGTCGCAACATTTTCAGGATAAGTCGGATAAAGTGCCGCCGGAACAGGTGCGGGCAAGGGCACCGTCCCGCCCGGCACTGTGCGCGTGATGTTTCTTCCATCCCCACCAGTCACTTTGTCGATGCGCACTGCGGTCGCAGCTGCGCCAAAAGCCCACCCTGTTTGGTTGGGCGGTGCAAAGATCTCGCCTCCCAGGGAGCCCGTCAGGTTATAGCGGATTTCAAAACCTTCTGCCGCCAGTGCCGGGCCGTTTGCCAGCGCCATTGCGCCGGCAAGCACCACTGTCTTTACTTCCCATTGCTTCATTGCGTCTCCTTTTTCTAATGTAAATCAGGTTGGTGTGCAGGTTTCAAGCTTGAGTTCGTGCAGTGGCATCGACTGCAGCATGCCGAGTGTGCGCAACAGGATTTGCTGCACTTCCGCTACTGGGCCGTCGTGAAGGATGGTGCGGTCGGGCCGCACGACGGCAACCCAGCCAACCGGCGCCGCTCCTGGGACCAACACGTCGGTCATCTCCTCCCAGATATTCAGCCCGGCCATATGGGTGCCACGTGGATGAAGATGCACTACGCGACCGCCAACGCGCTGCCATTCGGCCTGCCAGCGTGCATCGAGGTAGCGCGATGGATCACATGCAAAGGCCAGCAGCGTCAGTTCCTGCCCCAGCATGTTGTCGCTTGGCTGGACCTTTCCATCCGCACCCTGGCGCACCAGGCCTTGCGGCAACAAGCCGCCGCGCATCAGGCGCGAACCGGACTTGCCGCGCATGAAGAGCCCTCGCTTGAAGCGGTTGATTGGCTTGATCTTCAAGTCCTCGAACAAAGGCCGGGTCAATGGAAACGCCCGCAACAGGCTCACAAATCCATGCACAGCCGTCGCGACAAGGCGGTTGCGCGGCATGACCAGCTTGCCCATCATCAGCGCGAGGTTGATGATCGAGCGGGCGTGCGGGCGGCGCTCACAGTCGTAGCTGCCGAGGATATTGGGAGAGGCGCGCTCCTTGCAGACCCAGGCAAGCTTCCACGAAAGGTTGGCCACATCGCGCAATCCAGCAACCAGGCCCTGTCCGACAAACGGTGGCGTGATGTGCGCCGCATCACCGACAAGGAAAACATTACCTTTCGAGAAGCTGTTCACAATGCGGGCATGGAAGCGATAGACTGCCGTCCGTTCGATCGAAATTTCCTCGGGCTTGCACCAAGGCGCCAGTAATTCCTTCAATTTTTCCGGCGACTCCATCTCTTCGCGCGTTTCGCCGGGCTGCAGCATGAATTCCCAGCGCTGGCGGTTGCCCGGTGCAACCATGTGCGGCGTTGGGCGGCGCGGATCGCATATGAATTCAACGTGGTCGATCGGATTCGGCACCTCTTGTGCGTCAACCACGAGCCAGTCCTGGGTAAAGGTCCGCCCTTCAAACTCCATACCCATGTGACGCCGCACAAAGGAATTGGCACCGTCGGCACCTACCAGGAAGCGTGCCCGCACGACTTCGCGCTCACCGCTGGCGTTGCGGATTTCTGCCATGATGCCCTGCGGCCCATCGCTAAACCCGAGCAATTCTGCGCCCAGCGTGACCTGCACTTTGGGGTAGGCAGCCAAACGCTCGCGCAGCACTTTCTCCAGCTCCGGCTGATAGAAAGTCACGAGCCGCGGGTGGCCATCGAGCACGCCTGCTGTATTGGCACGGGCATAATCGCCGAAAACAGGAGAACGCATCTGCACCTTCGAAATTGGATGCGTAGCGAAGGCGCCATCTTCAAGTCCTGCCATTTGCAAGATGCGCAGCGCCTCGTTGTCGAGCGCAATTGCACGCGGCGCCTTGAATATTTCCTGCGACTTTTCAATCACCCTCGTGCGCACGCCAGAGCGGCCCAGCATATTGGCGGCGGCAGCGCCCACCGGCCCGAGGCCGACCAGCAGAACATCCACTGCTTCGGGAGTTTTAGGTTCCATGATTTGATCCGTAGTAGTTAAACGCTCAAACTGCCAGCTCGACCGGTATGGCAAAGCGGCCGAGAAGTTGCAGGGCTTTTTCTGTGTGCGCAGGTGGGCAGGTGACGACGGCCACCGAACCGCGTTGCAGGTCTGAGCGCACATGCACTTGCGCAGGAATGGCATTGCTCGCCAGCTGCTCGCGCAGCACATGCTCCGCAGCCCGCATGCGCAGCACCGCTTTGGCCACCTTCCCGATGGTCGTCAGCGCCATCTGCTGCAGGATTTCGACGCGCACCGGCACTGCTGCGCGTTCTGGCACCAGGTCCCTGGCAGCAGCGGCAATTTCCTCCGCCGTTGCGGTGGCGCCGGGCTTCAAGGTTACAAATGCCATCGGCAATTCGCCGGCATGCGCGTCCGGTTGCCCAACTGCAGCCACCATTGCAACCGCAGGATGGCGCAATAGTGCGTCCTCGATCATTGCCGGGTCGATGTTGTGGCCGCCCCTGATAATCAGTTCCTTCGCACGGCCGGTGAGATGCAGGTATCCCGATCCGTCCAAAAAGCCCAGGTCCCCCGTGTTGAGCCAACCAGGTGCCAGCCAAATACCCTTGTTATCGTCATTGCGGAGATAGCCCGGGAAGACATTCGGCCCACAAATACCGATCACCCCTGCTTCCCCGGTGACGCATTCAGCGACTGCATTGCCTGTCGAATCCACCTTCCACGCCTTCACCTGCTGGTAAGGCAAACGTATGCCGACAGTCCCCGCCCTGCTCTCGCCGAGCGGTGGATTCAACGTCGTCACGCAAGCTCCCTCTGTAAGGCCGTACCCTTCGGTGAGCCGAATTCCGGTCGCCGACTCGAAACGGCGGGCGACCTCGCCAGGCAACGGTGCTGCGCCACAAGCAGCATAGCGAACAGACGAAATGTCGGCTCCGTTCCGCGGCAGTGCAGCGAGATTTGCGTAAATCGTCGGCACGCCGCTGAAACTGGTTGCGCGGAATCTTTCAATCAATTGCCAGAAATTGGCCATGACGTTTTCGCCCCGGTAGCCAGATGGCGTCAACATCACGACCTCCGACCCGCCGTGGAAGGCCGCCAGTCCTGTCACCATCGCACCGTTGACATGGAACAGCGGCAGTCCGCACATTACGACTCCCGGCCTCGGCTCCATGGCGCACAACATGGATGCGACGTAGACCTCATTGGCGTGGCGGTGCACGGCAATCTTCGGCAAGCCAGTGGTTCCGCCCGTATGGAAATAGGCGCAAAGGTCACTCTCCGCAAAACGCCGTCTGGAAAGCAGGTCGCCTGCAGGTTGTCGCTGCAACGTGGCGTCAAAATCCAAAACGGTCACCGTGTTGCGTTGTGGACGCTTTGCCATCATCGCCATTGTCCGTACTACGCCGGCCTTCAATGTGCCAAGATACTGCGCGGCATTGACGACATAGAGCGTACGAATAGACGGGCAACGATCTACTACTTCAACAGCCTTTTCCCAAATATCGACGCCTGGCAGCGGACCGAGCGTGACCATGGCTTCCGCACAAGTCTCATTGACGATGCTCGCGATGTGCTCGACATCCAGCATGGGATTGACTGGGCTCGCAATCCCTGCGGCCTGTGCACCAAGCAGCGCAAAATGCGTCTGTGGAAAATTCGGTAGCAGCAGCGTGACCGCCTTTCCCGGTACGATGCCAGCCTGGTGGAAAGCATTGGCAGCCTGGGTCACGCGTTCCTTCAGCGTCCGGTAATCAAACGTGAACACCTTATCGCCAGGGTTCCCCGTCATAATGAAGCGCAACGCAGCCCTGTCCGGATGTCGTTCGCTCGCCTGGCATACGAGCTCATAAGTACTCTGTGCCGGCTTGCGTTGCGGCCAGCTGATACTTTCAAATGCCTGCACGTCGGCTGCGGTGCGAATCTCGAATGGCTGGTTTGGGTCGATCATTACTGTCTCCTAGATGATGTATGCGCGCTCAGTTGCACTCGGCATCAACACCGGGCGTCCTGGCAGGCTTTTTTCGTTATGCATGTATGCGCCAGCGGCATCGGCCAGCGTGTAGCTGCGCACTTTCGGCAGCGTTATCGTTCCAACAGTCGCAGCCAGCTCTTCGAGCACAGCGCGGTCCGCGCTGAATATGCTCCAGGCGTAACGTGCTCCGCGCGGCGCAAGCGCACGCATTCGGCGCTTTTGGCTGAGCGAAGCCATACCTCCCCTTAACAAGCCAAACCGGTCGAAATTACCGAGCAAGGGATGGACCGTCGTGGCATGGCCGAGCGCATTGGGAGCAAGCAAGCGCAGCAAGGCGCTTTCATCGTCCCAGTTGGCAAAATTCAGGGTTGCCGCAAACCGGTAAGGCAAGGCACGTAACTCGTCGCGCTCGCGATCGATCAATAACGAAGCTCCGGCCCTGCGGCACATGGGAAGGCGATCGTCGCTTCCGGTTGCGGCAACATACGCACCGCGACGCTTCAGCAGCTGCACCGCGATCATCCCCAAGCCACCCGTACCGCCATGGACCAAGACATCGATGCCATCAAGGTTGGCAGCGCCGAGGCCTGCAGCCTGCAGTGCCTTCGCGACGGTCAGGAAGTTATACGGGACGGCTGCCAGTTCAGCACTCGACATACCCATTGGCTGCAACACAGCATGCGAGGCGCGCACGACTACACAGTTGGCATGCGTACCCCGGCTTGACGGCGGAGCGGCTCCGAAGATGGCATCGCCTTCCCGCAAGTGGGAAACGCCGCGCCCGACGCGCATTACGCGGCCTGCAAAATCGTTACCCAAGGTCAGCGGCAACCTGGCTGCCCCCATCAAGGAGAAAAGCGATCGGCCATACCCCGTACTCCGCCGCACGTCGATTGGGTTGACCGAAGCCGCTTCCACTGCGACTTCGATTTCTCCCGCACCTGGCGCTCGCCGAGGAAACTCGCGCAGCACAGGCCGAGCTGCGGCGTCGAACTTCTCGATCGCGGCCGCAAGATAGCTCGCACTCATGGCAATACGATCCTGTTCTGTTGTTCGCCCAGGTCAATGGCGCCATCATCGGTACGGACGGAGCTGCGCATCACGTCGCCCGGCTGCAAATAGGCCGGATTGCGCAGGCCCTTCTTGATAAACAAACGCCATTTCGCCTGGTCCGACAGGAGGTGTCGCACAAGCCACATCTGCAACTTGCCCGGAGCGCGCGCGGCACACCCCGCCGGCGTTCCCGTCGCAATCAGGTCGCCGGGGTACAGGTTGTGGAGTTCGGACAGCTCGGTCAGCGTCTGGTGCGGCTTGAAGATCATGTCGCCGCAATACGCGTCCTGGCGCGGCTGTCCGTTCACGACAAGCCGCATATGCAGTTCCGGCCAGCGCAGCCATTCGGATGCATCAAGAAGGACCAGATATGGTCCCGCTGGACCAAAGGTGCGGTAACTCTTCCCTTTATAGAATTGGGCCTGCGGCAGCTGCACGTCGCGCGCCGACACATCATTGACGATGGTGACGCCGGCCAGCCATTCATGCAGACTGCCAGGCGAAACTTCAACCGGCTGCGTGATCGGATTTTTCAGGACCAAGCCCAGTTCGATTTCATAGTCCAGCAGACGCACGTGGGCGGGCCGCACCACATCATCAAAGGCGGACGCTATGCAGGAGGAAGCCTTTGTAAAGATCGTATTGAAGCCGATCTTGTCGGGATCCATGCCAGACTCGCGCACATGGCTCGCATAATTAATGCCCTGGCACAGGAACTGGCGATCTTCCGTGATTGGCGACAGGAGATGAACACTGTCCAGCGCGATCGTCGCCTGGGCGGGCTGGCTTGCCCGTGCCTCGTCCATTCCGTCTTGAATGAAATCGCTGGTGCTGTTGAAACGGGCCGCCAGCGGCGCAATACTGCGGTCGTGGACCACGCCCCAAGCCACCTGTCCGCCATGTTGGTAACGCACTACCTTCACTGCCATGTTGATTTTCCTTTGAGTTGATCAGAGCCACGGACGGCTCTTTGCGGCGGTCGCCTGCATCAACAGGCGCACACGGTCCACTGAAATGCGGCCGGAGTGAATCAGGCGCGCCAACTGGTAAATGGTCTTGAGACTTGGCCTAGGCACCATCGAAGCAGGAACGTCTGCGCCCCAGGCCCAAATGCCGGCAAGGTCAAGCGGCAGGTAGTGCGTTTCGTAATCGGAAGTGAAGACGTCGCCGTCGGTGTAGTGCTCGAACTCCATGCCGTCCGGGTCGTACCAGTAATCGAATAACTGGCTTCCCAGCGTGTGGCGGCCAATGCCCCACATATGCCGATGCCCATTGGCGCGCAAAACATTCTGGCCATGGCCCAACGCATCCACATCGAGCACCTCATAAGCACTGTGCTCATATTTGTCCTCGATACCGCCGGCCAGAACCAAGGTGTGATGGTCGGCGGGCTGGGCACCGCGATCAAGACGGAAGAAAGTCAGGTTTGGCGAACCGTCCGCCAGGTATTGGACATCGGTGGGAATTAGCCCCAGGTGACGCATGTACCACTTCGCCATTTCGGCAAAATCTACGGTCTGCAGGACAACGTGGCCGATGCGCGCAATCAGCGAAGGTTCAATTGGCGGCCTCACGATGGCGTTCAGCCTCGTTGTCAGGCCCGGACCATTAATGGTGATATGGGTCGGCGACCGCATCGGCAAAGGCGCAACTTCGTCCTGCCCAGCGATCATCCAAACAAGGTTGCCGGCCGGATCAGTTAGCGCAACACCCTCCCCGCCACCCGGAATCACGCAACTTGCCAACTTTTGAGCACCCGCCCGGCTTTCCAGCCGGGCCAACTCACCAGGGTCGGCAACGGTAAACGCTGCGCCTACATATCGCGAACGGCGCCCTCGATTGGCAACGTAAATGCATGGTGAACTGCCGGTGCCACGCATGATGAGACGCTCCGGGGTCCTCGACACCATGCACATGCCAAAGTCGGTCAGGAAGCGTTCAGTCTCTGCAAGGTCTGGCTTCTCGAACATCAGGAAGGCCAGCGCTTGCGCTTTAGCGATCGCCGCGGGTCGTGCAAGTTTCTGGATCCAGGCCGGGAGAGCGCTTTCTGGATAGGCCTGGCTCTGCCGAAGGACGGTGTCAGGTGATGGCATATGGTCTCCGTTGCATTTCTTTGGAACCGTTTCGGCCCCATAACTGACATTATCGTCAGTTTGACGATATAGTCAATATGAATTTGGCGAACGTAGAGAATCCTGCAAGCGGCGTTGCATGGCGTCCCGCGCACCGAGCGTCGGATAGCCGGGAAAGGTGGGGGTGAATTGCGCGAGCAGGAAGGTGAACTGGCGCAGGAATCTGGACGAACAAAAAGAAAAAGCCCTTCGGCACTTAACGCGCTCTAGATCGCGCTAAGTGCCGAAGGGCTTTTTCAGTGTTCTGGCGGAGCGGGTGTCTGCGGTAATAAGAGTGAAAAAACCGCTCTACAGGATTCTATCCACCTATCGATCCACCTTTCCATCGCCCCGAATCTGAGACCATTATGCTCTTTTCAGCAAAGTAGCGCCCTCCCCCGTGTCCCATCGGACCGCCAGGAGGTAAATCAGGAACGAAACCGACGCTAGTCCGAACAATCCTCCGAGAAGCGGGCCATGGTTATCCTCCCGGAGCATCAACGCCAACACCAGCGGTGCTCCGGACTTCGCGATAAGGGATGGAGCAGCCAACGCGCCAGAAATTGCTCCGTAATTGGCATGACCGAAAATTGACTGGGGCAACGTTCCGCGCAGGATAGTCAGGACTCCATTGCTCAAGCCATACAGCGCGCAAAACAGCACGATGGCCCAGACACTTTCCCCCGTCGCGTAAAGCATGCCGATCGCAGCTGGCAAACCTGCAATCGTAAAGACACCGACCTTTCGAGGCGATACACGGTCTGCGAACATCCGCTCAATTAGCCGCCCCACAACCTGCATCGGCCCGATGATAGCGACCATCGTAACAACCAACTGTTCGGGATGCCCCATTTTTCGAAGCAGTGGAATCATGTGCACTGAGAGGGCGGAAAATATGAATGCGTGGGCCGCAAAAACAGTCGCCAGAAGCCAGAAAACCGGGTGGACAATCGCATCTGCGAGGGCAAACTGGCGACCCTCCATCATCTGGTTGGCGGGAGGCCGTGCCTTCCCATCATCCAGTAATGCATTTAATGGCAGGCAGGCGCCTAGCAAGATAACGGCGAAGATCAAGCAGGTATGACGCCAATCGATGCGCCCAAGCGTCCACGCCGTCAACGGCCAAAATACCGTGCTGGCCAGCCCTCCTATCAGGGTGACATTCGAAATCGCTTTGCGGGACGCTTCATGCAAACTCCGGTTTAACGTCGCGAAGGCCGCTTCATACAAACTCATTGCCATACCGAGGCCGATTAGCGTCCAGGCAAGGTAATAGGCGGAGATGTCACGGCTCCCCGAAAGTACGAATAGCCCAATACCGGCGAGAAGCGAACCGGAAGCCATGATGCGACTGCCGCCGTGCCGGTCGATGAGTGCTCCTACCGGAACCGACGCCAGGCCGGCTATGAGCACCGCCCACGAAAATGCTCCATAAATCGTCGCGGCAGCAAGGCCAAGGTCACTCTGTATGGCGGGCGCCATGACGCCGAATGCGTAGTAAAGAATGCCCCATGAAATCACCTGCGTCAGCCCCAAGGTCAGCACTGAGATAGTAGGTCTCTTCATCGCGATCCTTTAAGCGGCGCTCCGGCAGCAGCCTGGCAGGAAAATCGACCACACTTGCTCGGTAAACGATGCGCGCGATGGATATTTGCTTCCTTCGTATAGCCCGACCTTGCGTGGATGATTGTTAGCCGGAAGGTTCCGATACGTGCCAAACACCTGGTCCCAGATCACGAGCGAACGGCCAAAATTGCTGTCACCTTCTCCAGCGCGGCTGGAGTGATGCCAACGGTGAATCTCATTGGTGCTAAATACGTAATTGAGCCACCCAGCTTGCAGCGGCAGGTTCGCGTGCTGCACCATGAGAACCGGTAGCGTCACCGAAAAGTACGCAAGGATCACCGCTTCCGGTGTGCCCAGCACCAGTAACGGCACAATGCCCATCAGGTAGTTCAGCGCGTAGTTCAGCGGATGGAAGCGGAAGTTGTTGAGCGTGTACATGCGCTCACTCCCATGATGCAGGGCATGCAGCCACCACAACGCGGGACGCTCGTGGTGCAGGCGGTGCGACCAATAGCCGCCGAATTCCGCGACAAGCGCGGCCAGCAGCACTTGCAAGACAAACGGCCAACTGGTCGGGAACAGGTCCAGCCCCTTCGCTGTGCCGCTGCCAGCCAACGCCGCCGTCACCGCGAGAGGCCCCAACCACTTTAGCAATGGATCCACGGCTGCAAATAATACAGCGGCACTAGCAAGATCGGTCGCCACGTCATCCCGCGAACGAGACCATTCGTCACGGTACGGCCATCGGCGCTCAGCAACTACGCTGACTAGCATGACCGCCACCGCGGGCAAGACGACAGCCAACTCCAGATTGCCGCCACGAGTCAACGCAAACCAGAACGACGCGACGCTGAGCGCCAGGGAAAGTGGAAGGAATCCACGCATGAAAAGTGAACGCATGCTCTCTTCCCTCAGGCACAGCAACCGGAAGGCGCGGACCCGCGTGGTTTGCAGGCGTTGGACGTGGCGCAGCCGCTGGCGCCTTTCGCCTTCTCCTCAACATCAAGCGCACAGCAGGCTTCACTGCCAGCGGGCGCCGGGCCACCACAGCAGCCAGTGACGTCGCCTGCAGGGGTATCTGCGAATTGGGTATTGCAAACGCCGGTTTCGGGCAGTTCCAGCTGGACGTCGTCAGCCGCCGCAAAATCGCCGGCCAGTGCAGCCACGACGGAACGGACCTGCTCGTAGCCGGTCGCCATCAGGAAATTCGGCGCACGACCGTAACTCTTTGCACCGACCGCGTAATAACCTGTTTCCGGATGCGCCAGCTCACGGTGGCCGTGTGGACGCACGGTTCCGCAACTATGCTCGTTCGGGTCGATCAGAGGCGCCAGCGCATCGGTACTTTCGAGCCAAGGGTCGTGGCGCACCCGCAGTTCGCGCGTCAAATCCAGGTTCGGGCGAGCTCCGGTCGCGGCAATGATGCGAGCGATTCCATCAATGCGTCGCGCTCCACCATCAGCCCCGGTGCCGTCCACCACGAAGGTGCCGTCCCGCCCCTGCAATGCACTGATCCGGAAATCAGTATGAAGTTCGAGGCGGCCGGACTCCATCAAGGCTTTGAGCCGCGCGCCCAGTTGGCCGCGCGCAGGCAGGCCATCCGCATCTCCGCCGCCAAACACCTTGGCCAACCGGTTGCCGCGCATCGCCCAAACAATCTCCGTGCCCGGTACCTCCTCGGCAAGCTGGGCCAGCGCCAGGAGACTGCCTGCAGCCGAATGGCCAGCACCGACGACCAGCACACGGCGCCCCGCGTAGAGCGGCCGGCCTTCGCCGAGGACATCCGGCATGCCGTAATCGATGTGCGATGCCGCAGCATCTTCTCCGAGTGCGGGCAGGCCGTCGGCGCCGAGAGGATTAGGCTGCGACCACGTGCCTGTAGCATCAATCACGGCCAGCACCCTATGGTCCCGCTCACCGGATGCGCTTCGCGTCCTGACAACAAACGGCGCCGCTTCACGGCCACGCGTCTTGACCTTGTCGAAACCGGCGCGGGTCACCTGTATGACACGGTGCGCATAGTGGACGTTTTGCACCAGCTCAGGCAGCGAGGCGAGAGGCTGCAGGTATGCATCAACCACTTCAGCCGCAGTCGGAAGGTGGTCATCGGCAGGCGCAGTCCAGCCGTGCGCCTCGAGCATCCGGCGTGCAGCCTTGTCGATGTTGTACTGCCAGGGAGAAAACAGACGCACGTGGCGGTAGCTATTGAGGTTGGCGCCCGCCGACTCGCCGCGTTCGAACACCAGCGGCGTAAAACCACGCGCAATGAGGTGCGCCGCCGCAGCCAAGCCTACTGGCCCCGCGCCGAGGACAGCCACGGGGAGTTGGCTATTGCCGATGCGCGCGACCATCATTGTGGCCGATGCCGGGCACGCGCCCTGGAATTCGCACGACGCTTTGAGTTCGTCGGGCGCGTTGCTGCGCTCGACTTGCTGGAATCCTCTTTTACTGAAAAACGCCGCTGCCGTTGTAGTCAACAGGTAAAGTGCCTCAACACCTTCAGCGCGTGCCTTTGACCGGATCGCATCGAGCAACCAGTCACCGACTCCTTGCCCGCGCAAAGCGCCGGCGACTGCGACTGAGCGCAGCAAGGCAACGCTGCCATAAAGCTCAAAGCCTGCGACGCACCTGATTTCGTTCCCACTGGCGCCGACGACGAAGGAGCTCAAGTGTTCGCGGGCGCCTGCCAAAGGCAGTCCACATTCTTCCAGGAGTGACTCGATGGCGGGCCAGTCCGCCTCAGTTGCACTACGAATTTCCAGGTCCAAGCTCATTCTTACCCTCCTTTGTTATTCGGCGAATTACGAATAATGTTTTTCAAAAAAATGCCCTCAGAGGGCATTGATCAGCTGTTTAAGCTGTCCGATCCGTTCGGGGTTGACGCAATAGCACACTCGTTGTGCATCGGATGAGCCAAGAATCAGTCCCGCCTCCTTGAGAATGGTGACGTGCTGGGAGATGGTGGAGGGCGAAAGCGGCAGCACATCCGCGAGGTTACCAAAGTAGCATGCCCCGTACGACGCCAGGTAGCACAGCAACTGGACGCGTGCCGGATGGGCCAGTGCTTTGCAAAGCTTGGCCACCTCGTCGGCAGCTACCGTCGGCAGCGCTCCATCCGATTTCTCGCCACAACAACTGATCATACCCATCTCATTCGATCATCGACGAACGAAGAATAATTCGCATGTCATCAAGCTGTCAAGATAATTCGATATTCTTTGAAATGTCGTACAAAGATGCCATAATCGGCAAACTGAGCAAAAGTCACAAGTCGCACATTCATGAAAACCAAAACCGTCATCGCTGCCCTTGCCGCCCTGGCACAGGAGTCGAGGCTCAACGCATTTCGACTGCTGGTCCAGACCGGTCCTCAGGGCCTTGCCGCCAGCAAGATCGGCGAGCAACTGGATATCGCCCCGTCCTCGCTTTCCTTTCATCTGAAGGAACTGACCAACGCCGGCCTCATTGAAGCACGGCAGGAAGGCCGCTTCATCATCTACAGCGCCAACTTCGACACCATGAACAGTGTGCTCTCCTTCCTGACTGAAAACTGCTGCGGCGGCGAAAGCTGCTCGCCATCCCCCAACAAATCCTGCAAACCATGAACGTCCTGATCCTCTGCACTGGTAATTCCTGCCGCTCCATTCTCGGCGAAGCCACTTTCAACCACCTGGCGCCAGCTGGCTGGCATGCCATCAGCGCTGGCAGCAAGCCCGCTGGCTACGTCCACCCACGCTCACTCGCCTTGCTCCATCGTGAAGGCATCTCCACCGAGGGCTACCACAGCAAATCCTGGGACAATCTTCCGGTGACACCGGACATCGTCATCACGGTCTGCGGCAGCGCCGCCGGCGAGACCTGTCCTGCCTATCTTGGCCCTGTATTGCGCGCGCACTGGGGCGTGGAAGACCCGGCCCACGCAACCGGTACGGACGAAGAAATTGATGCAGCCTTCATGACTGCCTACCGCATCCTGCGCAAGCGCATCGAGGCGTTCTTCGCGTTGCCGCTGGAAGAAATCAAGCATGACCGCGCCCGCATGAAGGCGGAGCTGGACCGCATCGGCGAAGTAATGTGATGACGTTTTCCCGACGCATAGTCTCGGAGGCTCTTGGCACCGCCCTGCTGCTGGCCGTGGTCGTGGGTTCCGGCATCATGGCCGAGCGCCTTGCAGGCGGCAACGTGGCGATTGCGCTGCTGGCCAACACGATCGCGACCGGCGCAGGCCTGGTCGCACTGATCCTGATGTTCGGCACCATCTCGGGCGCGCACTTCAATCCTGTGGTCACGCTGTCCGAAGCATGGCAACGAAACGTTCCTGCCGGCGAGGTATTGCCCTATATTGCCGCGCAGACCGCGGGTGCATTTGCCGGCGTTATGGCTGCCCACGCGATGTTTAGTGAACCCGCCTTCTTCGCCTCGGCGCACGTTCGCAGTGGTGCGGCCCAATGGTGGAGCGAGTTTGTAGCAACATTCGGACTCATAGGCGTGATTATCGGCTGCTCACGCAGCCGCCCTTCAATCACGCCATTCGCCGTAGCGGCTTACATTACTTCCGCTTACTGGTTCACCGCCTCGACCTCGTTCGCCAATCCCGCAGTAACTTTGGCGCGGGCAGCGACGGACACCTTCGCCGGTATTCGCCCGGCCGACGTGCCCGGATTCATCATCGCACAGTTACTTGGCGCCACGGCCGCAACCCTGCTTTTCACCTGGCTCTACCCCGCACCGCCCGCTGACGCCACTGTTGGGGGCACTGTCGCGCCGAGCGCATTCGCCAACCAATCAGTAACGGACTAACGCATGACCATCGGTGACCTGCCAAACATCCAGGCTGACTTGCTGGATATTCCCAGCATCGAAAAGCTTGCACCGGAGAGATCTTGCCCATCCGCCGCGCATCGTGATGCTGTACGGCTCCCTGCGCGAGCGGTCTTTCAGCCGTTTCCTGACTTATGAGGCTGCGCGGATCCTTGAGCACTTCGGCGCCGAGGTAAAGATCTTCGATCCGATGGAACTGCCGATGGTGGGCAGTGTTCCTGAGGATCATCCGAAAGTGCGTGAACTGCGCGAGCTTTGCCTATGGTCGGAAGGCCAGGTATGGTGCAGTCCCGAGCGCCATGGCGCGATTACTGCGGTGATGAAGAACCAGATCGACTGGATACCATTGGAGCAAGGCGCCGTGCGACCAAGTCAAGGGCGCACGCTGGCCGTGATGCAGGTTTGCGGAGGCTCACAGTCATTCAACGTGGTCAATACACTGCGATTGCTCGGCCGCTGGATGCGCATGTTCACGATCCCCAATCAATCCTCGGTTCCAATGGCATACAAGGAGTTTGATGAAGCCGGGCGCATGCGCCCTTCCGCCTACTACGACCGCGTGGTGGATGTCATGGAGGAGCTGGTCAAAATGACGTTGTTGATGCGCGGCCGCACTGAGTATCGGACCAACCGCTATAGCGAGCGAAACGAACGCGCCAAGGCAAAGATCAATCAGCAGATTGCTCGCCTTTGAATTCCGGCGAGTAAAAAGAAAAAGCCCCATCTGCACAGAGCGCGATCTTGAGCGCGCTCTGGCTGATGGGGCTTTTTCAGTGTTCTGGCGGAGAGGGTGGGATTCGAACCCACGGTAGGGGGACACCCTACGCCTGATTTCGAGTCAGGTACATTCGACCACTCTGCCACCTCTCCAGGTACTGCATTTAACGGTGGTCGCCGTTGAGAGCCAAGATTATAGCAGCCCTTCCGAAAAAAGGAAGGGCTATTTTCAACTTTATGCTACGAGCTTGGTCAGGCCGCCCATATAAGGCTGCAGCGCGGCTGGAATTTCTACCGAACCGTCAGCCTGCTGGTAGTTTTCCAGCACCGCGACCAGGGTACGGCCGACTGCCAGGCCGGAACCGTTCAGGGTGTGCAGCAGTTCAGGCTTGCCCGCAGCGTTGCGGAAGCGCGCCTGCATGCGGCGAGCCTGGAAGGCTTCGCAGTTCG
This sequence comes from Pseudoduganella sp., assembly GCA_039593645.1. Taxonomy (GTDB): domain Bacteria; phylum Pseudomonadota; class Gammaproteobacteria; order Burkholderiales; family Burkholderiaceae_D; genus Rugamonas. The sequence goes on along the minus strand of JBCNOX010000001.1, from coordinate 8,820 downwards.
ACAGCGACGAAATTTCGCGGTAGGTGTTCTGCGCCGGCAGCCACACTTCCAGGTCGTAGGTCTTGGCGGCGCCAAAGCCCATGTCGCCGGTGCACAGCTGCATCACGCGGTACGGCAGGCCCAGCGTCTGCAGGATGTATTCGGCGTGGCCGACCATTTCTTCCAGCGCTTCGTAAGACTTTTCAGGATGCACCACCTGGACCAGTTCAACCTTGTCGAACTGGTGCTGGCGGATCATGCCTTTGGTGTCGCGGCCGGCGGAACCGGCTTCGGAACGGAAGCATGGAGTGTGGGCCGTGACTTTGATCGGCAGCGTTTCGACTGCGACGATCTCGTCGCGCACCATATTGGTCAGCGAAACTTCCGAGGTCGGGATCAGGTAGAAGTTCTGGCCTTCGCCTTCCGCGCCGCCCTTCTTCACCGAGAACAGGTCCGCTTCGAACTTCGGCAGCTGGCCGGTGCCCAGCAGCGATTCGGCGTTGACCATGTATGGGGTGTAGCACTCGGTGTAGCCGTGCTTGTCGGTGTGGGTGTCCAGCATGAACTGCGCCAGTGCGCGGTGCAGGCGTGCGATGCCGCCCTTCATGACGCTGAAGCGGGAACCGGTCAGTTTGGTGGCAGTCTCGAAGTCCAGGCCCAGTGCGGCGCCTACGTCGGCATGGTCTTTGACTTCGAAGTCGAAGCTGCGCGGGGTGCCGAATTTGCGGACTTCCACATTCCCCGTTTCATCGGCGCCAACCGGCACGGATTCGTGCGGCAGGTTCGGTACGGCCTGCAGGAAGGTGTTCATCTTCAACTGCACGTCGGCCAGCTTGATTTCGTTGGCCTTCAATTCGTCGCCCAGGCCGCCTACTTCGGCCATCACGGCGGTGGTGTCTTCCCCTTTGCCCTTCATCATGCCGATCTGCTTGGACAGCGAATTACGCTTGCTTTGCAGTTCTTCGGTACGCATCTGGATGGCTTTGCGTTCACCTTCCAGGGCATTGAAGCCAGCTACGTCGAGCTGGAACTTGCGGGTCGCCAGTTTGGCGGCGACAGTATCAATGTCTTTACGGAGAAGTTGGATGTCAATCATGTTGTTATTGCTGCCGCAACGAGGTTTAGTCGAAAGGAGCAATTGTACCAAGATGACAGCACAACAACCGAGTTTTACGCCCTCCGGCGTTGTGCTGTCAGATCAGTGCTGCTTTTTCCGCCGCGGTCAGGCGCTTGGCGGCGACCACCACGGTCGGGATGCTGGTGTCGACCTTGGCCACGACCGGGTCGGCTGCTACGTGCAGAACCGGAGTGGTGGCGGTGGCAAAGCTGGTGGCGGTGGCCAGGGCTGCTGCGATGACGAAGATCGCTTCCATGTGTTTCAGGGCTTTCATGATGCTCTCCTTCAGGTCAGTGTTGAACTACTTCCGTGCTTCCATGGTTACACTGTACCTAAAGCCTCCCTGCCCTGCCTTGCACTTGCGACGAAGCGCAAAAATCACGGGATGAAATGCAGATTCGCCGGCCTGCTTCAGACTGCGCGACCCTGCTCCAGCCATCCCATCACAGCGCTATTAAAGGCTTCCGGCTCTTCGCGCATCACCCAGTGGCCACTGCGGAAGGCAATCACGCGGCTGTCCGGTTTGGACTGCACGGCCGCCTCAAAACTGCGGGTATGGAACGGGAATGGCTTGCGCTTGCCGTAGATGTACAGCATGGGCCAGCGCAGCTTGAACGGCAGCGCGCCGACCGCAGGTTTGCTGGCGCGCAGCCATGTGATCGCGTGGGGCAATTGCAGGCGGTTGCAGGCTTCGCGCGCGGCGCGGCTGCTGCCGCTGGATGCTTCCAGGCGGCGATGGGCAAACGCCAGGCGCAGGCGGGTCTTCCAGTCCAGCGAGGCGCGGTAAGTCATCTGGCTCGAGCCGCCAATGCCGACGCTGATCACCCGGCTCACCAGCTCCGGATAGCGCAGCGCGAACTGGTAGCCAAAGACGCAGCCCCAGTCACTCAGCATCAGGATCACGGGGCGGCCGCCATTCACGGCATGCACGGTATCGGCGTAGAGTTTTGACACTTCATCAATAGTATGGCTGCCCTTGGCGCCCTGGTTGGGGAAGCTGAAACGTACGCAGCGATAGCTGGCGGAGAAGGCGGCAACCTGGGCGTCCCACAGGCTACGGTCGTAGGGCCAGCCATGAATCATCATGATGGCATCTTCGCCCTCGCCTTCCACATGAACGGTCACTCCATCGACTGTCAGACGCTCCGTCATTCCGCACTCCGTTAAATAATTTACAACATCCTAACGTTGGACAATTGAAATGTAAACGCTTCCCTTAGGGGCTTCTCTTACGCGGGCAATAAAAATTGCAGCCGAGCATCGGTCTTCGCTGGCGTGAAACCACGCAGCTCCACTTCGACCAGCCCGTTGGCGACAAACGGGTCTTGCGCCAGGCGCTCGCGCAAGGCGGCGTCGTCCAGCCCATGCACGAGGATGCCGCCGCCCGGCTGGTCCAGTAGGTTACCCGCCGCGAGAAATACGCCGTCGTCAAAGCCGGCTTGCAGCCAGTCCTTATGTGCCGCCAACCATGGCGCGGCCTGTTCGCGGCTGCCGGTCAATTTGAGCGATACGACAAACATGAATCCTCCTTTAATTGGCAATGGCGTCCAGCCATGTGTGTAGTTGCGAAACCTCGTGCTTGATGAATGCACCGTCGTCAAAGGCATTGGCCAGGGTGGCGATGCCCTGGCTGCGAGCCAGCAGGTGCATGGCCAGGCCATCGGCATCGGCAGCGCTTTTGGCGCCGAGCTGCCCGAACTGCGCGCGCAGCCAGTCGCGGAACAGCGTGAACAGGTTGTTCGCCTGTGGCAGAGCGGGATGCTCGAGCTTGGCCAGTTCGGTGCATAGTGTGCCGACCGGGCAGCCATTACGGCGGATCGCGGCCGCGTTCATCGCCATCATGTCGATGAAGCGGCCAATGCGCGCGGCCGGCTGCGCGGCTTCCGCAGTCCAGGCATCGAGCATCGCTTGCGTTTTCTTGCGGCGCAGTTCGATCACGGCCGCAAGGATCTCGTCCTTCGTCTTGAAGTGGTAGTAGAAATTGCCGCGCGAGAGCTCCACCGCGGCAGCAATATCGGCGAAGCTGGTGTGCCCATAGCCGTTTTCATAGAACAGCCGGTCGGCTGTTTCGACGATGCGTTCGCGGGTGTCTGTTGCTTGTTTAGTCATGCCGACAAGCGTAGGACACTCGTCCTAAATTGTCAAGCAATCAACCCTTGCGCGCTTCTTCATCCAGCTTGCGCAGGAAGGCCAGCTTGTCGGCGATCTTGGATTCCAGGCCGCGCGGGACCGGCTGGTACCAGCCTGGTTCGGCCATGCCATCCGGCAGGTACGTTTCGCCTGCCGCGTATGCATCCGGCTCGTCGTGGGCGTAGCGGTATTCGTGGCCGTAGCCCAGTTCCTTCATCAACTTGGTTGGGGCATTGCGCAGGTGGACCGGCACTTCGCGCGACTTGTCGCGGCGGACGAAGGCCATGGCGGCGTTGTAGGCGTTATAGCCGGCATTGCTCTTGGCTGCGACCGCAAGGTAGATCACGGCCTGGGCCAGCGCCAGCTCCCCTTCCGGCGAACCGAGTCGCTCATAGGTTTCGGCGGCGTCGTTGACCATGGTCAGGGCGCGCGGGTCGGCCAGGCCGATGTCCTCCCACGCCATGCGCACGATACGGCGCGCCAGGTAGCGCGGGTCGGCGCCGCCGTCGATCATGCGGCAGAACCAGTACAGCGCACCATCCGGATTGGAGCCGCGCACGGATTTATGCAGGGCCGAGATCTGGTCGTAGAAATTGTCGCCGCCTTTGTCGAAGCGGCGCGCGTTCAGGGTCAGCGCGTTCTGCACGAATTCGCCGGTAACCTTGTTGGTGCGCGCGGTGGCGGCAGCGGTCTTGGTCTGCTCCAGCAGATTCAGGAAGCGGCGTGCATCGCCGTCGGCATAGCCGATCAGGGTATCGATGGCCAGTTCGTCGAAGTCCAGGTCCGGCATGGCGCGTTCCCTGGCGCGCGCCAGCAGCTGGCGCATCTCTTCTTCCGTCAGCGCCTTCAGCACATAGACCTGGGCGCGTGACAGCAGTGCGGAATTGACTTCGAACGAAGGGTTTTCGGTAGTGGCGCCGATCAGGGTGACCAGGCCGGATTCGACGTAAGGCAACAGTGCATCCTGCTGCGCCTTGTTGAAACGGTGGATCTCGTCGATGAACAGGATGGTCTGCTTGCCATTGGCGACAAACTGCTCCGCCTGTTCAATCGCGGCGCGGATGTCCTTGACCCCGCCCAGCACGGCAGAAATGGCAATGAACTCGCAGTCGAAGGCGCGCGCGGACAGCCGGGCCAGCGTGGTCTTGCCCACGCCGGGCGGCCCCCACAGGATCATCGAATGCGGCTTGCCCGACTTGAACAGCAGGTTCAGTGGCTTACCCTCGCCCAGCAGGTGGCTCTGGCCGATCACGTCCGCCACGCTGTGCGGGCGCAGTGCTTCGGCCAGTGGCGGGGTGGGTTCCGGTGCGAACAGGTCAGCGGTCATTTTCTCTTGCGCCCGTAGGGTTAATGGTCGGCAGCGGCCGGGTCAGGATAGGACCGTACTGGGACGCGAAGTCCTTGTCCCGCAGGGAGTCCAGCAGGTCGACGATTCCTTTGGGACCGCCATGCCGCACCGCCCATGCCTCAACTTCGGCCTTGGCCTGGCAATATGTCGCGTGACTCTGGCTGCTGGGCACGCGCGTGTAGCGGAGCCAGGCCCGCATCGATGTCAATCTCGACAAATCGTCGATACCTGTTGCACCCGGTGTGCAGGCCCTGGTCCCAACCATGCTCGCCAAGCCTTCATTGAACCATGCCGGCACACTCCTTCCGGCCGTGCGCGCATCGAATTCAAGATGCGACAACTCGTGGCTCAAGATCGCCAGCAAGCGTTCGTTGCTGGTGGAAGGGTGACTGGCCAGCGCGGTCACAACGATACTGGGGTTCTCGAACAGGAATGCCCCGTTCAGATAGCGCTGGCCGCCTCTGCTATTGGAGTAGGAACGAAATTCCGGCCCCAGCAGAAACCGCGCGCATCCCGCGCTTTTACAGAAGTAAATGTCAGGCGTTACGCCTTTTCGCTCGCCAAAAAAAGTGCCGACCCGCTCGAAGGCGGCTGGCACGAGGAGCTTGAGGCGCTCCACCTCGGCCTGGGAGAAGCTTTTTTCGTAGACCAGGCGGTCTTCGCGCACCAGTTCGTCCTTGCCGAAATCCGCGGCAAAAGAGTCGACGGCATTGCACGCCAGCGCCAGCACTGTCAGGTAAATCTTCATGCCTAATTGTTGATGACGTCCGCACCCTTAGGCATGACAAATTTAAAGGACGTTGCATTCAGCGCTGGATTTTTTTCAAACTTCTTGAACGACAGGATGGAAGTCTGGCCGAAGCTGTCTTTCAGTTCCATCGCTTCCGGCACGCCGTCCTTCAGGCCGATCTGGATTTGCTCGAAGCTGGAATCCTTGGCCTTGGGCGTGGCTTTCAGCCATTCCAGGCCGTCGCGGGTGCCTGCTTCGGACAGGGCAAAGTTCTTTTCCAGGTCGTTGGAGCCGAACAGGATGGCGGCCGGCGAAGAGCCCAGCGCGTCGCCCAGCTTGCGCACGGTGACCTGGTTCAGGTCCTTGTCGTAGATGAACAGCTGCTCGCCATCGGCCTGCAGCACCTGGTCATATGGCTTGGTGTAGGTCCAGATGAACTTTCCCGGACGGGCGAAGGTGAAGCTGCCCGACGACAGCTTGTCCTTGCTGCCCTGCGCGACGACTTTTTGCGTGAACTCGCCTCTGGCGGCCTTGGTGCTGGCCACGAAAGCCTTGAACTGGTCCAGCGCCGCAGCGCTGGCGGAACCTGCAAGCAGCAGGCCGGCGGCCAGGGCCGCCATCGATTTGGTGAACTTCATAGGATTCCTTATTCCGCCGACGCGGTAGGTGCGATGATTTCGCGGTTGCCGTTCGACTGCATGGCCGACACAACGCCGCTGTTTTCCATCTGCTCCAGCAGGCGCGCGGCCCGGTTGTAGCCAATGCGCAGGTGGCGCTGCACCAGCGAGATCGATGCCTTGCGGTGCTTCAGCACGACCTGCACGGCCTGGTCGTACATCGGGTCGGCCTCCCCGTCCCCGCCGCCACCGGCACCTGCCATGGCGCCGTCGCCGCCGCCCTCTTCCAGCGTGCCGCCTTCGAGGATGCCCTCGATATAGTTCGGTTCACCCTGGGCTTTCAAATGCTTCACGACGCGGTGCACTTCATCGTCCGATACGAAGGCGCCGTGCACGCGGATCGGCAGGCCGGTACCCGGCGGCATGTACAGCATGTCACCCATGCCCAGCAGGGTTTCGGCGCCCATCTGGTCCAGAATGGTGCGCGAGTCGATCTTGGACGATACCTGGAACGCAATACGCGTCGGGATATTGGCCTTGATCAGGCCCGTAATCACGTCTACAGATGGGCGCTGGGTCGCCAGAATCAAGTGCAGGCCGGCGGCACGGGCTTTCTGCGCGATACGGGCGATCAGCTCTTCCACCTTCTTGCCGACCACCATCATCAGGTCGGCCAATTCGTCGATGATGATGACGATGGTTGGCAGTTTTTCCAGCGGTTCCGGCGCATCGGGCGTGATCGAGAACGGGTTCGGAATCTTTTCTTCGCGCTTTTCAGCTTCCGCGATCTTGGCGTTATAGCCGGCCAGGTTACGCACGCCCAGCTTGGACATCAGCTTGTAGCGGCGCTCCATTTCGTTGACCGCCCAGTTCAGGGCATGGCCGGCCTGGCGCATATCGGTCACCACCGGCGCCAGCAGGTGCGGAATGCCTTCGTACACCGACATTTCCAGCATCTTCGGGTCGATCAGGATCATGCGCACGTCGTGCGGGTCGGCCTTGTACAGCAGCGACAGGATGGTGGCGTTAATACCCACCGATTTACCGGAACCGGTGGTACCCGCCACCAGCAAGTGCGGCATCTTGGCCAGGTCGGCAACCACCGGCTTGCCCGCGATGTCCTTGCCCAGCGCCACGGTCAGTGGCGAATGGTTGTCGTTGTAGACCTTGGAGCCGAGGATCTCGGTCAGGCGTACGATCTGGCGCTTGGGATTTGGCAGCTCCAGCGCCATGTAATTCTTGCCAGGGATGGTTTCCACCACGCGGATCGAAGTCAGCGAGAGCGAACGCGCCAGGTCGCGCGCCAGGTTGACGATCTGGCTGCCCTTCACGCCGGTGGCCGGCTCGATTTCGTAGCGCGTCACGACCGGGCCCGGATAGGCGGCGACCACTTTGGCTTCCACGCCGAAGTCGGACAGCTTCTTCTCGATCAGGCGGCTGGTGAACTCCAGCGTTTCCACCGCCACGGTTTCCTGCTGCGGGGGCGCATCGTCCAGCAGCGACAGCGGCGGCAGCGTAGTGTTCTCGATTTCCTGGAACAGGGTGCCCTGCTTTTCCTTGATCACGCGCTCGGACTGCACCACCTGGGTGATCTGCGGTTCGATCTTGACGATAGGCGCCGGCGGCGCATCCGGCGGCAGGTCGGCCGGCTTCGGATGCTTTTCCTCGTGCTTGACGCGTTCCTTGACCACCTTCTCTTCGCGCTTGACCACGGCCACGTCGCCCTGGCGCCGGTCCTCGCGGTCTTCCATGCGGGCGCGAACCCAGTCGATGGCCATTTCGATCACTTCGCCGATCTTCTCCGCCACCGACATCCACGACACGTGGAAGAACAGGCTGAAGCCGGTACCGAACAGCAGCAGCAACAGCAGCGTGGCGCCGGTGAAGCCCAGGCCCACGTGGGCGCCATGGCCGATCAGCTCACCGAGCACGCCGCCCGGCGCGCGCGGCAGCTGCACCTTCAGGGTATACAGGCGCAGGAATTCCAGGCCCATCGAACCGACCAGCATCAGCACGAAGCCGGCCAGGCGGATCATGCCGACCTGTTTATGTTCAGGGTCCTCTTCCTTCTCCAGCACGAACTTGCTGGTCAGGCGGCGATAGCCCTGCCACACCACGCGCAACATGTAGACGCACCACCACCAGGCCGAAAAGCCGAAGATGAACAGCATGAGATCCGACAGCCAGGCGCCGCCGCGGCCGCCCAGGTTGAACACTCTGGGCACCACATTATTGTGCGACCAGCCCGGGTCCAGACGGTTATAGCTGGCCAGGATCAGGATGAAATAGACGCAGACGACAAACAGCGCGAAGAAGCGCGCCTCCGATAGCAGTCGCACCAGCCGGTTGGGTAAAGGCTGGCGTTCAGTGACATTGCGAGTGTAACCAGAAGATGACTCCTGGCTCTTTTGACTCTTCTTACTCATTGCTTGGAGGCAAAAATTCCATAATTGCGCTTATTCTAAGGCATATCAAGGTGAAACGGCCCCACGGTACATGTGAAATGCACGCTTCGCATATAATTTCGGTTTGCTTGGGCCCGGACTTGTCGCATTCCAGTCCGCACCCATATACCAGACACTCCAACTAGGTAAAGAATCCGCATATGACTACTACCAAACACGCCAAAGTCCTGATTCTCGGCTCCGGTCCTGCAGGCTACAGCGCCGCCATTTACGCTGCGCGCGCTAACCTGAACCCGATGCTGGTGACCGGCGTCGAGCAAGGCGGCCAGCTGATGACCACCACCGACGTGGAAAACTGGCCAGCCGACCCGATGGGCGTCCAGGGTCCGGACCTGATGCAGCGTTTCCTGCAGCACGCCGAGCGCTTCAAGACCGAAATCGTGTTTGACCACATCCACACCACGCACCTGAACGAAAAGCCGATCCGCCTGATC